>JAOBJR010000007.1 GCA_025728395.1 Candidatus Lightella neohaematopini | reverse complement strand
TGTTGAATGCAAACTGATAATAATGATTCTGCTTGTAATTCAAATAATCTACCATAACAATCTAATGACTGTAATATTATTTTTTCTGATCTTATAACTGGAGCACTAATATTTGGTATAGACAAACAACCTTCTTCCATAACAATCTTACCAATTCTTTTAATAATTTTAGGATTTATTAAAATTAACTGTTGATTATGTTTTTTAGAAATATCGATAACAATAATACATTTATTTATATTAACTTGTGTTGCAGCTAATCCTATACCTTTAGCAAGGTACATTGTTTCAAACATATCATTAATAATTTTGTTAATATTATAATCTATATTAGAAACTAAGTTAGCTTTTTGTTTTAATTTTCTATTAGGATAATATAATATTTTTAATATAGACATAATTAATATTGTCTTTTATTTAATATTAATAATATAATATAATAATTAATTATATTTATCTACTAAAAAATTATATTATGTTAATTATATTATTATACTTGATCTGTTAGTATGACTGAATTAAATAAAATAGTATTAGCATTAAAAAATAAAAAAATAATTGCTTATCCTACCGAATCAGTATTTGGATTAGG
>JAOBJR010000068.1 GCA_025728395.1 Candidatus Lightella neohaematopini | reverse complement strand
CATTAAAAAAATTAGGAAATTCAGTAGGTGCAAAAATAAAAATTATAGCAAAAAATGTACCAATTGGATTAGGAGAACCAGTATTTGATAAATTAAATGCAGACATCGCTCATGCATTAATGAGTATTGGTGCAGTTAAAGGAATAGAAATTGGTGATGGTTTTAAATTTGCTAATATGTTAGGTAGTAATAGTAGAGACGAAATAAAACCTAATGGTTTTGCTAGTAATCATGCAGGAGGTATTTTAGGAGGAATTAGTAACGGGCAACCTATTATTATTAATTTAGTAATTAAACCAACTTCTAGTATAAAAATACCAATAAAAACTATAAATTATAGTAATATTAGTATTAATTTATCTAATAATGGAAGGCACGATCCATGTATCGGTATTAGAGTAATTCCAGTAGCTGAAGCCATGTTAGCGATTGTATTAATGGATCATGTATTACGTCAACAAACGCAATATATAAATAAATAATATAAAAATAATTATTATTATTAAAATTATAGTACTTTAATTATTAATTACATAAAGTTATCATCTAGTATGATGAATTATTTATATATTAAAGTTAACAATTAATTGTTACAATATAGGAGAATTAATGAAACGTTCGGTAATTACCGGATTAGGTATTATATCAAGTATTGGTAATAATAAATTAGAAGTAATAGAATCATTAAAAAATGGTAAGTCAGGAATAACTTTTTCTCAAGAATTAAAAGATTCTGGCATGCGTAGTCATGTTTGGGGAAATATTAAATTAAATACTAAAGATATTATTAATAGAAAAATATCTCGTTTTATGAGTGATGCTGCTATTTATGCTTATTTATCTATGGAACAAGCTATTGTAGATGCTAATTTAAAAAAAAATATGATATCTAATAATCGAACTGGATTAATTGTTGGTTCTGGAGGCGGATCTCCTAGAAATCAAGTTATAGGTTCTATTAATATGAAATCTAAAGGATTACGGGGAGTTAGTCCGTATTTAGTAACAAAAGCTATGTCTTCAGGAATATCTGCTTGTTTATCAACATTTTTTGGAATAAGAGGTATAAGTTACTCTATTAGTTCAGCTTGTGCTACTTCAGCACATTGTATTGGTCATGCTATGGAAATTATTAAATATGGTAAACAAGATATAATTTTTGCTGGCGGTGGAGAAGAATTATGTTGGGAAATGGCTTGTGAATTCGATGCTATGGGAGCTTTATCTACCAAATATAATGCAGTACCAGAAAAAGCATCTCGAGTATATGATATTAATAGAGATGGTTTTGTAATAGCTGGTGGAGGTGGTATTATAGTAGTGGAAGAATTAGAACATGCTATAGCACGTAATGCTCATATATATGCTGAAATTGTTGGTTATGGAGCTACATCTGATGGTATTAATATGGTCATACCATCTGGAGATGGTGCTGTACGTTGTATGAAAATAGCATTAAAAAATATTAATACTCCGATAGATTATATTAATGTTCATGGCACATCAACAATATTAGGTGATATAAAAGAATTAGAAGCTATAAAAAAAACATTTGGTAATAAACATCCAGCTTTTTCATCAACTAAATCTATGACAGGGCATGCATTAGGAGCAGCTGGAGTACATGAAATAATATTTACACTATTAATGCTAGAAAATAATTTTATTGCTCCTAGCATTAATATAGAAATATTAGATCCAAAAGTAAAAAATATGAATTTAATAACTAAAACAACTAATTGTTTACTAAAAACAGTTATGAGTAATAGTTTTGGATTTGGTGGTACTAACGCTTCACTAGTAATGCAAAAAATATAATTATGAAAATTGTAATAGATGAAGAAATACCATACGGTAAATTATTATTTAGTTTAATTGGTCAAGTAAATTTAATAAATAGTACTCAAATATCATCAAAAATATTACGTAATACAGATATTCTAATAATTAGATCTGTTACACAAATTAATCAAAAATTATTAGAAAATAATACACTAAAATTTATAGGATCAGTAACTTCAGGGACTGATCATATTGATTTTTCAATTCTAAAAAATATGAAAATTAAATTATCAATTGCTAATGGTTGTAATGCTAATGCAGTAGCTGAATATGTTTTTGCTGCAATATTATATGTTGCAAAAATAAATAACTTTTTTTTAAATGATAAAGTTATTGGAATAGTTGGTTTAGGTAATATTGGTAGCTGTTTATATCATAAATTAAATACATATGGTATAGAAACAATATTATGTGATCCATTATTAGAAGGAAAAACTAATTATAATTTAGTATCATTAGAAAAATTAATTACTAAATCTAGCATAATTACATTACATACTCCATTAAATAAATATGGTAAATATCCTACTTGGCATTTAATTAATAAAGATATTATAGATATTATACCAACTAATAGCATTATTGTTAATACTTCTAGAGGATCAGTAATAGATAATAAATTTTTATTAAAAGTAATTAATCATGGTAAACTAATACATCTAATTTTAGATGTTTGGGAAAACGAACCAAATATATCGATACAGCTATTAAATAAAGTTATTATTGGTACTCCTCATATTGCTGGTTATACATTAAATAGTAAAATAAAAGGAATAATTAAAATATTTAGTGATTGTATTAATTTCTTTAATTTAAATTTAGATAATAACTGGTACAAATTGTTACCATCTAATATAATTAGATACAATGTAAATTGTACTTCACTAAATGATAACATTTTAAGATTACTAATTAATAAATTATATAATATAAAAAATGATGATATAAAATTAAGAGATATAGTAAAAAATTATGGTAATTTTAATTTATTGAGAAAACATTATAAATATCGTAATGAGTGGTCAACAATTAATGTTACTTCTAGTAATATTACTATACTTAAAAAGCTTTTTAATATCGGTTTTACTATTAAAAAAAAATATAATTAATATAGTTTATATTTAAATTAATAATTATAGATTAAATATGAAATTAGCACTTGGTGTTGAATATGTTGGTACTAACTATCATGGTTGGCAAAAACAAAAAAATTTACCTAGCATACAAGAAGAAATAGAAAAAGCAATATTCAATATAACTAACGAAAAGGTTAATATTTTTTGTGCTGGCAGAACAGATGCTGGGGTACATGCTGTTGGACAAGTAATTCATTTTAATACAAATACTAATTTACCAAGTAAAGCTTGGATAATGGGAATAAATTCCAATTTACCTAATAATATTTCTATTAAATGGATTAAAAAAGTACCAGATTCATTTCATGCTAGATATAGTGCTTATGCCAGAAGATATCAATATATTATATATAATAATAAAATACGCTCATCTCTATATTATAATAGAGTTAATCATATATATTATTTATTAGATGAATTTAGTATGAAAAAAGCAGCAAGTTATTTAATAGGAGAGCATAATTTTATTTCAATTAAACAAACAGATTGTCAATCTACGTCCTCTTGGAGAAAAATATATAATCTGTCTATTAATAGATATGGTAATTATTTAGTAATTGATATTAAAGCGAATTCGTTTTTATATCGTATGGTAAGAAATATTGTAGGAGTATTATTAGATATTGGTTCTGGAAAAAAATCGATAGATTGGATAAAAAATATTATTAATGTAAATAGAAAAGCAAATTTAATTAAAACTGCTTCAGCAAATGGCTTGTATCTAGTACTAGTATACTATCCACATAAATTTTTAATTCCAAGATATTTTGATGTTAAATATTTTTTTTAATAAAAGTTAATGTTAAATTTTACTATAATTTATAATTTATATGAGTTGGATTAATAAAGTTATAAAAAAAAATATTACAACAATTAATAAATCAAATATACCAAATAATATATGGACAAAATGTAGTTATTGTAATCAAATTCTATACAAAAAAGAATTAGTAAAAAACTTAAATGTATGTCCTAAATGTGATTATCATATGTATATACCAGCTAGATTAAGATTAAATACATTTTTAGATAATAAAAAGAAATTAGAGTTAGGTATTCATGTTATGGATAAGGATGTATTTAATTTTAAAGATAAAATAAAATATCATGATCGTTTATTAATGGCAAAAAAATTAACTAAGGAACATAATGCATTAGTAGTTATAAAAGGTACATTGTATAATATGCCAGTAGTAGCTATATCTTTTGAATTTAAATTCATTGGTGGTTCTATGTCAGTTTCAGTAGGTGAAAAATTTATAATGGCTGTTAATCAATCATTAAAAGATAGTTGTCCATTAATATGTTTTAGTGCAAGTGGTGGAGCTAGAATACAAGAAGATGTATTAGCTCTTATGCAAATGGCTAAAGTTAGTGCTGCAATATATCATCTAAAAAAAAGAT
>JAOBJR010000067.1 GCA_025728395.1 Candidatus Lightella neohaematopini | reverse complement strand
TAAATTATTTAATCTTGCATATTTTATAATATAACCATTTATATAGTCTATTTCTGAATATTTATTATTTTTTATATCTTGTAACATAGAAGATATATTATTTTTAGTATTACTTATAACGTTGGTAACTAATATTACTAAATCTTTAGTATTAATAAATATATTCATATGCTTTAATATATCAGACAATTCTTTACATATAGAAAGAATACTCTTATTATACTTTAATAATTCACCATTTTTACAATTATATATTGTTGTCAAGGGATTAATAACGCAGTTAACTACTAATTTTTTTAATTTAAAAACATATATATCTTCACACCAAATAACATTTGTTAGTGCTGAATTTAATTTCTTTATTAAAATATTATAATCAATATTTTTTACTGCATTATTTATTTTACCAATTACTGTTAATCCTTTATAATTATGATATATTATTTCTTGTTCTTTATATACAGCATGATAAGTTATTCCAATTAATAATGGCTGTTGAATAAATAATAATTTATTTTCTATACCTAAACCATTATATATTAATAATACGATACAATTTTTATTAATAAAATTTATTATTTGTTTTAAGGAATAAATTATACTACCAATTTTTAATGTTACTATTAATAAATTACTATTATTTAAATGTAATATATCATTTGTTGGTAATGTAATATTATCTCTTATATTGTTAGTATGAGTAATATTAATACATATACTATCTTTTTTATTTTGTTTTAACCATCCTTGAACATTATTACCATCTTTAATTAAAAAATACGCTAATAATCTACCTAATGCTCCACAACCTAATATTGTAATATTCATATATTTATAAATTATTTTTCTTGAGTTTATTAAAATTTTTAATAATTACAAATAACCATAGTAATAATATTACTACGTTAATAAATAATACGAACTTTACTGATCTAGTAATATGTAATATTAATCCACTAATTAAACCACCAATAGCACTACCCAAAAATTGATTAGTAGAATATAAACCTAATAATGTACCATCATAGAATGGTATAATACTAGTAGTTACTTGTCTTAATAATTGAGGTAATATTGCCTCTATCATACTAAAAGATATAAAAAATAGTTGTATACTAATTATTAACAATAACTTACTAAAAATAATTGTTTTTAGTAATATTGATATTAAAAATACAATTATAAAATTAATTAATATGTATAATATTTTATATTTATATTTATTAAAAATATTAATTAATATAAATGTAATTATAAAAGATGATGTACTATATAAGTATACTTTCCAATGATTAGAATAATTTATGCCAATTTTAACTAAATCATAAGGTATAGTTATAAAATTTGATACTAATAGTATATGTAAACAAAATATACTAAAATTTATTAATACTAAGTTTTTATTAAAAATTATACTAATTATATTTAATTTAGGCTTATTTCTTACTATACTGTCGGATTTTATATCTGGTATAACTAAGTATGTAATAATAATTCCTAGTAATGATAATATAGTTATAAATATAAACAATGCATTAAAACTAATTAATTCAGTTATTATTGGACCAAATACTATTGAGATAATAAAAGATATTAAAAAACTAATTCCTAAACACATCATAGCTATAGTATAATATTTATCACTAATAGAATTATGTATAATACTCATAATAACAGGACTAATAGCACTTATTCCTTGTATACCTCTACCTATAATTAAACCAATAATATTATTTAACTTAATAATTATTATATTACCAAATATAAATATTATTAATCCTAATACAATTAAATTTTTACGATTAAATTTATCTGCAGCAATACCGAACGGTACTTGACATATCATTTGTATAATACTATATATACTAATAGATATTCCTATTAATAAATCATTAGTATTAAATGACTTACCATAACTAGTAATTATTGGTAATAAAACAAATGTACTAATTATTCTTATAGTAAATAAAACACATGTACCAATGATAATACGTATTGTTCTAATATCCATATATGCGTATTGAATATCTATGATTTTATCTATATATATAATATATATTATACTTTATAATAACTTAATACAGATAGATTAAATACATTAATATTTATAATGGATAAAATAAATACTTTTTTAGCCCAACTATCCATATTATAATTCTTTAATGATATAAATAACCATAATATCATGATAGGAATATTAATAATAATAAAATATATATTATTATTAGTTAGTATATACAACAAAAATATTAGTAATATATATAAAATTATAGAAGTAATAATATATTTTTTAGTAATTAAATAACCATAATATAAAGGTAATATTGGAATATTGGCTTTTTTATAATCATTAATATATGTAATTGATAATGAATAAAAATGTGGTATTTGCCATGTCATAAATATTAGCATTAATATTAATGATTCAAAATTAAAATTTAGTACACTACAATATCCTATAACTGGTGGCATTGCTCCTGATAAGCTACCTATTAGTGTACTGTACAAGGAATTTCTTTTTAAATAAAAACTATAAAATATTACATATATTATAGTAGCAAATATAGACAAAATAAAAACTAATAAATTATTAGTAATAAATAATATTATTAATCCTAATATAGCTAAAATAATAGATATCAGTAATATTGATAGTGATGATATTTTACTATTTATTAATAATCTATTTTTAGTTCTGTTCATAATTATATCAATATCTCTATCAATATAATTGTTTAATAGACAATTAGATATTAACAAAAAAAACATTCCTAATATTGTATAATTTAATAAATTAGTATTTATTACTTTTGTAATTCTAGAAGATAATAAAAAACCACTAATTAGAGATAATAAATTACCAATAACAATTTTAAGTTTTATACTTCTTATACACTTTGTTATCATTTACATATTAATAATATTTTTATATTAATAAATTTTTACACATATGATACATAATCCATATTGAACCAGTAACTAATATAGTTATAATAATTAAAGTAAATAATAAAGATATAAGATACCATTTATATTTCAAATATAAATTAAAATCTAAAAAATAAAAAAAATGTATTATGACTTGTAGTACGCCACAAGTAATTAATATTAATAATATTACTGTTTTACTTGTTAATAATATTAGTGCTGTAAACGGAATTATTGTTAATGTTATTGATTGTAAAAATCCAAATAAATATCTATTTTTCATAATTAATAATTTGATTATTTAAGAATATTAAAACTAAATAAATAAACAATTGTAAAAATAAACACCCATATTATATCTAAAAAATGCCAAAATAAACTCAAACAATATAAATTATTTTTTATTTTATTAAATTTATTTAAATAAATTTGTAATAGTAATATTACAAACCAAATCAATCCAACTATTATATGTATTCCATGCACTCCTAATAATGTAAAAAAACTAGAAAGAAAATAATTTTTGTCTGGACCAAAATTACTTTTAATTAAATGAATAAACTCATATAATTCCATATACAAAAAACATATCCCAAGAAGAAAAGTTATTGATAAATAATAAGTTACGTGTTTTATTTTATTAGTATTAAAGTAATAATTAGCTAGACAGCAAGTATAACTACTAGTAAGAAGAATTAATGTTTCAATTAGAACAAATGGTATATTATAAAAATTATTACTAATAGTACTTAACATACTATTATATGATAGAATATAATTAATGAATAGTACTGAAAAAAATACACAATCACTCATTAAATATATCCATAAACCAAATATACTATTATTTATATTATGGCTACTTTTTGAAAATTTATTGGTAAAATTTAACATAGTATTTAATTATTTTTATTATATTTACTATTTTCAATAGCTTTTATTTTATTAACTGAAAAATAATAATATTCCTTATCTTTAATATTATATATAACAATAGAAGTAATTATTCCTAATATACTAACATATGATAACCACCAAATATACCAGATCATAGAAAAGCAAAATAATAATCCAAATATTGAGATGATTATACTCAAACTTGTATTTTTAGGCAAAAAAATTGGTTGATATCTTAATTTTGTATTATTTTTTATATCTTTTTTCATAAACCAAAAAGCATCAATTGTGTTTTTTATTTTAGGTATAATTGAAAAATTATATACTGATGGTGGTGATGAAGTAAACCACTCTAAGGTTCTTCCATTCCATGGATCATTATCAGCAATATTATTCTTTCTGTTTCGTATACTAACTATTACTTGTATTACTTGAGATAATATTCCAAACATTATAATTATTACTCCGATAAAAGATACAGTTAGTAAATTATGAAAATTTAAATCTATAGATTGACTTAAACGACGAG
>JAOBJR010000066.1 GCA_025728395.1 Candidatus Lightella neohaematopini | reverse complement strand
TTAGGCATAGGATATTACCCGTATCGCCATGGTAGACCGCTTATGAATTATAATGTGAATTATAATCTAGATTAATGACTGTCCATGACAGAATCCGGCTTATGACTAACTCAACTTATTCCTTTTTTAAAATTAACAAAACTATAATAACGAGACTAATAACAAAAATTATTATTGGTATTATAGCTATTAATAAAGTAATTAAATGCTTTAATGATATATTAATTATTAAAGTATTTAATAAATAACCAATGAATATTAATGTCGATACCCAACAAAAAGCACTAAAAAAATTAAATAATTGAAATAATTTATTATGTTGTATATTGGATAATCCTATTATCATCGGTAATATGGTACGAATGAATACTATAAATCTACCTATTAGTAATGCTAATAAACCATATTTATCAAGTATTTTGTAAGCTTTTTTTTGATATTTTTCTGGTATAAATAAAAATTTATAACTTATTAATTTTTTATTTTTTAACCATTTACCTTGTAAAAAACTAATCCAGCTACCTAACCAAGCAGCTACAGTTAGTAGTATTAGCACTAAAAATAAATTTATTATATTATTATAAGCTAATGTACCAGTTAATAATAATAAACTATCTCCTGGTAAAAAAGTAGTTATTAATACACCATTTTCCAAAAAAATGATAATAAAAAATATTAAGTAAATAATCCAATGATATTTATAATAAAATATAATGTATGAATATTTATGTAATACATAATAAATAAAATTTTTAATCATATAATTTAATAACTAAATATTACATTAATTACATTAAATATATCATATTTTATTCATAATAATACTGATTATTATACTAATAATCAAAATAAATAGTATTATCATTAAAGAAAATAAAGCTGACATATAAATATATTTCATTAATAAAATTTTTATACTAATAAAAATTAAAGTCATACCTAAACCATAATTTATATATAAAAAATATCTAGATATGTACTCTAAAAAAAAGTAAGTAGTTCTCATACCTAACATAGCAAAAATATTAGATGTTAAAATAACTAGTAAATCATTAGTTATAGAAAAAATTACTGGGATACTATCACAAGTAAAAATAATATCACTTATTTCTATTGTAAGAAATACCACTAGTAATGGTGTTGCAAAAATAATACCTTGTTTTTTTATAAAAAATTTTTTTCCATATAACTTATTAGTTATACGTAAATTTTTATATAACCAATTCATTATACTGTAATTAGTAATAGTTTGTTTATTTCTAGGAACTAATATTTTTATTCCAGTAAATAAAATAAATAATCCAAATAAATATAATATAAATTGATAGTAATTAACTATCCACTGATTTACTATTATAATTAATATACGTATTAAAACTGCACTAAATGCCCCTATACTTAATAGATAACGTTGTAAAAAATTAGGAATACTAAAGTTTTTAAAAATAGTAAACCAAAAAAACAAATTATCTATAGATAATAATTTTTCTAATAAATAACTTACCAAAAACATTATAGCTTTTTTATTAGCTATAATTAATCCATGTGTACAAAAAAAATATATCCATAATACTATATTAAATAGTAAGGCAGATGCTATCCATAACAATAACCAAAATAGAAGTTTAGATAATGAATTTTTTTGATTATTATTATTTAAAATTAGACATGTTTTACACATTAATATTTTAGTATTCTATACTTAAATAAAATAAATTTATAACCTATATTAAAATTTTTAATTATACATATATAAACATAACGATTTACTTATATTAAAAAATAAAATAACAAACTATCTATTAATATTATTTAGCCCCTGCTGGATTTGAACCAGCGACCTAGCGATTATGAGTCGCTTGCTCTAACCAATCTAAGCTAAGGGGCCAAGATAAGATTACTATTAAGTACAACTTTTAAGTATTTTTTATATTTGTTAAAATTTTTTATTAATCATCAAGAAAACTTTTTAGTATTTCTGATCTACTAGGATGCCTTAATTTACGTAATGCTTTAGCTTCAATTTGTCTAATTCTTTCTCTTGTTACATCAAATTGTTTACCAACTTCTTCTAGAGTATGATCAGTATTCATATCGATACCAAATCTCATACGTAATACTTTAGCTTCTCTATCTGTTAAACTTGATAATACATGATTTGTTGCTATACGCAAACTTTCAGTAGTAGCTGAATCTATTGGTAATTCTAAAGATGTATCTTCAATAAAATCACCTAGATGGGAATCTTCTTCATCACCTATAGGTGTTTCCATAGAAATTGGTTCTTTTGCAATTTTTAACACTTTACGAATCTTATCTTCTGACATAAACATACGTTTAGATAATTCTTCTGGAGTTGGTTCTCTACCTATTTCTTGTAACATTTGTCTAGATATGCGATTTAATTTATTAATTGTTTCTATCATATGAACTGGGATACGTATAGTTCTAGCTTGATCGGCAATAGATCTAGTAATAGCCTGTCTAATCCACCAAGTTGCATAAGTAGAAAATTTATAACCCCGGCGATACTCAAATTTATCAACTGCCTTCATTAATCCAATATTACCTTCTTGTATTAAATCCAAAAATTGTAATCCTCTATTAGTATATTTTTTAGCAATTGATATAACCAATCTTAAATTAGCTTCTATCATTTCTTGTTTAGCTCTACGAGCTTTTGCTTCGCCTATTAATATTCTTCTATTAATATCTTTTATTTGTTTAATAGTTAAACCTGTCTCTTCTTCAATACTATTTAATTTATTTATACTACAATATATTTCCTGATCAATTTTATGTAATTTTTTTACCCATGGCTGTTTCATAGACAAAACATTATCAAACCAACTATTATTAAATTCTACATTGGAAAATAAATGACTAAATGTTTTTTTTGGTATTTTACTTACTTCAACAAATAGCTTAATAATAAATTGTTCTTGTATATTAATTCTATCAATAATAGAACGCATATTATTTATTAAATAATCAAATTGTTTCGGTACTAGTCTAAATTGCTTAAATATATCTGATAAATTCATTATTTCTTTAATTGAATTAACATGATTACGTCCAAAATGTTTAATAACATTTTTGGTAATTTTATACTGATTTTTTAACGTTACAAATTTTTTATGAGCTAACACTGGATCTATAATACTATCATCTACATTATCTTGAATATAATTATATTCATCCTCAATAATAATATCTTTTGATACAAAATCATTACTAACTAACTTTGTTGGTACTTGTTTGTCAACACAATTAAAATCTATAAAACCAGTAATTAAATCAGATAATCTAACCTCACCTGCTTTTACTTTATCATATTGTTCTAATAAATATGTAATTGCTTCTGGATACTCAGCTACTGTAGATTGTACTTGATGAATACCATCCTCAATTCTTTTAGCAATATCAATTTCACCCTCTCTAGTTAATAATCCTACAGTACCCATTTCTCTCATATACATACGCATTGGATCATTAGTTTGTCCAATTATATTTGATTCATGATTATTAATTTGATTGTTATTATCTATATTACAAGACTCTATTTGCGTTAACAAATTATCATTTGTTGATGGTTCCTCTATTATTTGAATACCCATATCATTTATCATTTGCATAATATCTGTAATTAATTCTGAATTAATTATATTTTCAGGTAAATAATCATTAATATCAGTAAAAGTTAGATATCCTTGTTCTTTACCGCGTATAACTAATTGTTTAAATTGTAAGTGTTCCATAAAATTAAATCCATAATATCTAAACACAAATTTAATTAGTTAATTATTAATTATAAACTATATTTATGATAAAAACAATTTTACTAAAATAAAGATAATTATGATAGTATTATTACTTGTGTTGTGCTAATTTTAAATTTAAAGACCATAATTCTAATCTTTCTTTATAACTTAATTTATTTAACCTATCACGATTAATAAGATTATTATATTTTTGCTCTATTATAGAATAATGTAATTTATCTAGCATTTCTATAAAGGTATCTTCAATTAAATTATGT
>JAOBJR010000065.1 GCA_025728395.1 Candidatus Lightella neohaematopini | reverse complement strand
AAGTAATATTGCTAAAAAAAAATATATAAAATCAAAAAATAAAAATAATATTACTTATAATAAACAATATAATATAGAGCATGATAATAGTAATACTTACTTATTAAACGAGTCTACCCAAAATAATAAATCTATAGTAAAATCTAGATCATTCGATGAAAAATTAAATAATAAACCAAACAATATTAAAATATGTAACACACAACAATCTATTTTAACACATAAATTTAATAAACCGAAACATCATATTAGCCGTAATATAATAATTGATAAAACTATAACAGTAATAGAATTAGCTAATAAAATTTCTGTAAAATCATCAGAAATAATTAATTTAATGGCAAAATTAGGAAGTACAGTTAACTGTAGTGATATTCTTAGTAAAGAAGCTATACAGTTGATAGTAGAGGATATGGGACATAAAGTAATTTTTTATAATAAAAATATAGAAGATAATTTAATTAATATCTCTACTAATAAAAATCCAATATTTAAATTTAGATCACCAATTATTACTATTGCTGGACATGTTGATCATGGAAAAACATCATTATTAGATTTTATTAGATCAACTAATTTAGTTAATCAAGAAATTGGTGGTATTACTCAAACTATCAAAGCATATCAAATAAAAAAAAATAATAAAGCTATTACTTTTATAGATACTCCAGGACATAACTCGTTTACTAATATGAGGATTAGAGGAATAAAAATTACTGATATTATCGTACTGATTATAGCAGCAGATGATGGTGTTATGCCCCAAACTATTGAAGTTATTGAACAAGCACAATTACATCAGATACCAATAATTATTGCAATTAATAAAATAGATAAATCTAACTCTAATATAGAAAAAATTAAACGTGATTTAGCTAAATATAATATAATATCAAAGGAATGGGGAGGAAAAAATCAATTTGTTTATATATCAGCTAAATTAGGTATTGGTATTAATACTTTAATACAAACAATATTTTTACAGACAGAATTACTTAATTTAAAAACAGTATTTAATGGCCCGGCTAAAGGAACAGTAATAGAATCATATTTAGATAAAAAATGTGGACCAATAGTAGTTGTTTTAATTCATGAAGGTACATTAAAAATAGGTGATCTTATATTATGCGGATTAACTTATGGTCGTGTACGAGCTATGTATAATGATAATAATAATCGTATTACTACAGCATCACCATCTACTCCAGTCAAAATATTAGGTTTATCTAGTTTACCTAATTCTGGTGATTTGTTAATTTCTCTGAATAACGAAAAACATATTAAAAATATTTTAGCTTATAGAAAACGAAGAATAAATGAATCAAAAACTTCTGATAATATAGAAGAGTTAAATATTAATAATATATTTATTAATAGTGGTAAAAAAATAAATAAATTAAACTTTTTAATAAAAACTGATACTTATGGGATTAATGAGGTAATTGTTAATACATTAAATAAATTATCAAATGATACATTACAAATTAAAATTATAAATTCTAGTATTGGTAATATTAGTGAAACTGATATTCTACTAGCTAATTCATTTAAAGCAATAATTATTGGTTTTAATATAAAAATTAATAATTATATACGTAAAATTAGTGCTAGTAATAATGTATGCATTAAATGTTACTCAGTAATTTATAATTTAATTGATGATATAAAACAGATAATTGATAATACAATTTGTCAAAACCAAATGCCAACAAAACAACTATTAGGTGTAGCTGAAGTTCGTAATATATTTATATCTAAAAACTATACTATTGCTGGTTGTATGGTAGTTAACGGAAATATTAAGCAATATGCTAATATTAATATATTAAGAAATAATAAGATTATATTTAGTGGTACTATTGAGTCATTAAAAAGATTTAAAGATAATGTTAATGAAGTACGAAATGGTATGGATTGTGGTATAGTTATAAAAAATTATAATAATGTATTAGTTGGTGATATTATTAAAGTATTTAGTTAAAAATAAACTTCAATGTTATTATGCTTACACAAAAAAAACATAAAATACAACGTATTATTAAAATTTTATATAAAGAAATTACAAAGATAATACTATATAAACTATATAATCCAAATATTGGAATTGTTACTATTTCTAAAATACTAATTTCTAATGACTTACATTATGTTAAAGTATTTGTTACTTCTTTAAACAAAAATAATATAAATCAAACAAATTTTAGTATTAAACCATTAATAAAGGCTACTAGCTATATTAAATATCACATAAACAAACATGTGTTATTAAAAAAAGTAAAACATATAACGTTTTTATCTGATGATAATTTACTAAAAAGTATAAAAGTTATTAATTTGATAAAAAATATTAGATGTTGAATTTATTTATAGAAAACTATAAATAATTTTTAGATGATAAATCTATTTTATATTATAGGATATGTATTATGTGTTCATATTATCAAAAAAAGAAAATAATTATTAATTTTGGTAAGTCTGAAAAAAATAGTGGTGCAACAGAAGTACAGGTAGCACTTCTTAGTCAGAGAATTAATAATCTCAAACAGCATTTTTTAAAACATAAAAAAGATTATCATAGTAAACGTGGATTATTGAGTATAGTAAATAAACGTAGGAAATTATTAAATTACTTGAAAAAAATTAGCATATTGAGATATAATAACTTAGTCAAATTATTAAAACTACGTTAATATCAGTTTAAATAATTTTATTAATCTATAATTTTAAATTGTTTACTACTAATTTAAACTAAGATAAGGAATGATTTTGCAAAAAGTAATTTCTCAGAAATTTACTTATGGTAATAATAATGTAATTATCGAAACTGGTAGAATCGCTAAGCAAGCTACTTCATCAGTAATTGTTAATATTGACGACACTATGGTTTTAGTCACTATGGTATATGTTAAACAGACGGAAGTTAATAATGCATTTTTACCATTGGTAGTAAATTATCAAGAACGTACTTATGCTGCTGGACGTTTTCCTGGTGGTTTCTTTAGAAGAGAAGGTCGTCCTACAGAAAACGAAGTATTAATTTCAAGATTAATAGATCGTGCTATCCGACCGTTATTTCCTGAAGATTTTTATTATTCAATACAAATTACAATTACCGTAATATCTGTAAATCCACAAGTATATCCTGATATTGCAGCTATTATTGGAGTATCTACAGTTATTTCCATATCTGATATTCCTTTTTTAGGACCAATTGGAGTTGCTAGAGTTGGGTACATAAATGAAAATTATTGTTTAAATCCTAATATTACTACTGATAGTAGTTTAGATTTAATAGTTGTTAGTACATCACAAGCAATTGTTATGATTGAAGGTGCAGCTAAATTAATTAATGAATATCAAATGTTAGATGCAATTGAATTCGGTTACGAAAAACAACAAGTTGTAATAGATAATATTAATTTATTAGTGGATAAATTAAATATTGTTAAATCTATATTACCAAAAATAGATACTACTAATTTAGTAAATTACATTTGTGTATTATTTAAAAATAATTTATGTGATATATATCCATTAAGTGGTAGTAAATATGATCGAATTACTATGATTAGTAATATAAAAAATAATATTATGCAATCATTAACATTGCAATATAATGATATTAATCCAAATGAGTTATCTATTTTAATATCTAGAGCTGAAAAAATAGTTATGCGTGATCTTACTATAAATAGTGGTATTCGTATTGATGGTCGTAAGTTTCATGATATTCGTGATATTAATATTGTATTAGGTATTTTACCTAGAACACATGGATCAGCATTATTTTCTCGTGGGGAAACACAAACATTAGTTAGTACTACATTAGGCACAGAACGTAATGCACAAAACGTTGATGAATTATTAGGAGAACGAGTAGATAAATTCTTGTTACATTACAATTTTTTACCGTATTGTGTTGGTGAAATAGGAATTATTAGTTCTCCTA
>JAOBJR010000064.1 GCA_025728395.1 Candidatus Lightella neohaematopini | reverse complement strand
GGTCATTATTAGTTGGAGCATCGATAGCTAAATCACTAGCTTATGCTTGGAATGTTCCTGTTATTACAATAAATCACATGGAAGGACATCTATTATCACCAATGTTAAATAATAGTAAGTTATCTTTTCCATTTTTAGCATTATTAATTTCTGGAAAGCATACTCAATTAATTAAAGCTAATGATATTGGTAATTATAATTTATTAGGTGAATCGTTAGATGATGCTGTTGGTGAAGTATTTGATAAAATTGCAGTAGCTTTAGGATTACAATATCCAGGTGGATTATCATTATCTATGTTAGCTAATCATGGTTTTTCAAATAAATATATTTTTCCTAAACCATTAATTAACCAACCTAATTTAATGTTTAGTTTTTCTGGTTTGAAAACATCAGTAATTAATAAAATTCACAGTTTATCTAATATTAGTTATCAAGACAAGGCTAATATAGCTAGATCTTTTGAAGATACAATAATAGAAATATTAGTAAATAAGTGTGCTAAAGCAATACGTATAAGTAAATTAAAAAAATTAGTAATAGCTGGTGGTGTAAGTGCAAATAATAAGTTAAGATTACATTTACATAATATGATTAGTAAAGAGCAAGGAATATTATTTTATCCTAATAAGGAATTGTGTACAGATAATGGTGTAATGATAGCTTATGCTGGATTATTACATTTAAAAAATGGTAAATATAATAATTTAGAAGCATCAATTAAACCTAATTGGCAAATATATTCTATTAATTATAATTAAATTTATGGATATAATTTATATAGAAAAATTAATAGTAGTAACTAAAATTGGTATATATAATTGGGAAAAAATTAATTTACAAAAATTAATTATTGATCTAGAAATTGGTTATAGTGGATCTTTAGTAAGATATGATAAATGCAATAAATATTTTATAGATTATAAAGTTGTTAGTGATGAAATAATGTTAATAACAAATAATAAGCATTTCTATTTAGTAGAACAATTAGCAGAATATATTGTACAACATTTAATAAAAAAGTTTAATATGTTTTATATAAAAATTAAAGTTAGTAAACCAAATGCTATACCTAATGCATCAAATGTTAGTGTAATAATAAAAAGATATAATAGAAATAATTAGTTTTAATTATGAAAATAAACTATTTATTTTTTGAGATAGATTATAAAGAATATATTAAAATAATTATTTTAGGTATTGTTGAAGGTATAACTGAATTTTTACCAGTATCTTCTACTGGTCATATGATACTAGTTAGTGATTTATTAAATTTTAATAGTAATAAAATAAAAATATTTGATATTGTAATACAATTTAGTTCTGTTATTGTCATAATAATTCTTTTTAAAACTAAGTTACTGAAAATAATTAAACATACTATTAATACATCTAATAATGAAAACATTAATTTTTTCATTAGTCATATTATAATATGTTTAATTCCTATTGGAATTTTAGGTTTATTTTTTCACAGAAAACTAGAACAATTAAATAATGTTAATAATATTATTTTATCATTGTTATGTGGTAGTATTACTTTAACTATTAGTGAACTTTTAAAACCTAATAAATTAATAAAACATATTAATTATTTACAAGCTTTTATTATTGGTTGTATTCAGTGCTTATCACTATATCCTGGATTTTCAAGATTAGGAGCTACTATTTTTAGTGGTTCACTATTAAAAATACATCGTTGTGTAATTATAGAATTTTCATTTATAATGTCCATACCTTTGATGTGTAGTACATCAATAATATCTATTATAGATAATATTAAATTACTAAAATTATCAGACATTCCAATATTGATAACTGGCATGTTAACTACATTTATAATTTTAATGATAATTAGTAAAAAATGTTTACTATTTATTAAAAATAAATCATTAAAATTAATTATAATATATAGACTTATAATAACGACAACGATGTATTTTTATTTTAAATTTAATTAATTCTGTAAATTAATTTTCCATTTATTTAATAATAATAAACGTCTTTTTGTTAATTCATAATTAATATTTTTTCCTGTAAATCCATCTTTCATTACTACATTAGCTTTTAAATTTTTTACTATATGATAAGCATCAAGTACTAAATCACATATATTCCACATATAGTTTTTAAATTTTACACAAACACTATAATTAGCTTTACTAATTAGTATAATTTGATTAATTCTATCTGTACAATCTTTAATACCAATACGATTAAACATATTTAATATATTATTAATATTTAAATTATTAATATTTATTAATGTATTGTAACAATCATTAATAATTTTAAGTAAATTAAATAGTTTATTAGGTAACCTTAATCTTTTATGCATAAGATAAATTATATCTGTTTCTTTACCTTTAATTAGTGAGTTATTTAATAATGGTAAATTAAAACATAAAGTAACAAAACGCACGTTAATATTATTTGATATTTTTACACTATTAGATAAAGCTAATAATGCATGATCACCAGCATTTATAAAATTCTTACATTTTAAAAAAATTTTTTTACCAAATAAATTATATATTTCCGGGAATATAATATTTAGTGCTTTACATTTTTTTAAAATAATAAAAAATATATGTGGATTTTTAGTTGATAAAGCTAATACAGTTTCTTTCCAAATTCTCTCTGGAGATAACATAAATAATTCTTTTTTCATTTGTTTCATAATGTTTAATGTTTCCGGAGCAATAGTAAAACCTAAATGAGCAAATCTAGCGGCAAAACGAGCTACTCGTAATACTCTAAGCGGATCATCTCTAAATGATTCAGATACATGTCTAAGTATACGTAATTCAATATCTTTTCTTCCATTATATGGATCAATAATATTACCATATTTATCTATTGCCATAGCATTAATTGTTAAATCACGTCTGAACAAATCTTCTTCAACAGTAATTAGTGGAGAAGTGTAACAATTAAAACCCTTGTGTCCAAAACCAGTTTTTTTTTCTTTACGTGCTAATGCATATTCTTCCTTACTATTTGGATGTATAAAAACTGGAAAATCTTTACCTACTTGATAATATCCCTTAGATAATAAATATTGAGGTGTTACTCCAATAATTAACCAATCTTTTTCTTTTACTGGTATATTTAATAATATATCTCTTACTGCACCACCAACTAAATATTTTTTTAATTTTATAATCATAAATAATAAATTTTAATATATAATAATATTAATAATAACTTATAGTTTATAATAAATTAAATACTATAATAGTTAAATATACAAATATAATAAGATATATAAAAATCTTTATGTTAAAACAAATTGTATCAAATTTTAATAATATTAATATATTAGTTATTGGTGATGTTATTTTAGACAGATATTATTATGGGGTAAATATTGGTAATTCATCAGAATCACCAACGCCAATAATTAGAATAAATAATATTCAAGAAAAACCAGGTGGTGCTGCAAATGTTGCAATTAATATATCTAACTTAAAAGGAAATGTAGATCTTGTTAGTTTATCTGGTTATGATTATGCTACAGAATACATTAAAAATAAACTAATTAGTAATAATGTTAAATGTAATTTAATTAAGATAAAAAATTATAACACTACCATAAAATCTAGAATTATATCAGATAATAATCAAATAATAAGATTAGATATAGAAAATAAAAGTAATTATTTTCAATCACCAATAATGATTAAAAAAATTAGATCAATTTTACCTAATGTTAATATGTTGGTATTATCAGATTATAATAAGGGTACATTATCATCAGTTCAAGAAATAATAAGATTAGCACGTAATTTTAATATTCCTATTATAGTTGATCCAAAAGGTAATAATTATGATAAATATAAAGGTGCTAATATATTAACA
>JAOBJR010000063.1 GCA_025728395.1 Candidatus Lightella neohaematopini | reverse complement strand
CAAGCAATTAATAATATTTGTAAACCATTAATATTAATTTATCCAAAATCATTACTGAGAAATAAATTATCATATTCACCATTAATAGAATTAGCATTTAGTAAATTTAAAAAAGTAATAGATGAAATAGATAATCTAAATAAAGATAAAATAAAAAAAATTATTATATGTGTTGGTAAAATATATTATGAACTATTGAATTTAAGAAGAAAAAAAAATAAAGATTATATTGCAATTATACGTATAGAACAACTTTATCCATTTCCAACAAGAATACTTAGTAACATTATAAAAGAATATAAATATATTGATACTTTTATTTGGTGTCAAGAGGAACCAAAAAATCAGGGTGCTTGGTCATATTGTAAAAATTTTTTAATAAAAATATTAGGTTATAATAATATAAATTATATAGGTCGTACTTATTCAGCAACTACTGCAGAAGGTAATTTACAAACACATAATATAATACAAGATAAACTACTTAACGAAGCAATAAATTAAGGATAATAGGACACTAGTATGAGTATTATAAATATAATTGTACCTGAATTACCAGAGTCAATTAATAGTGC
Source organism: Candidatus Lightella neohaematopini (assembly GCA_025728395.1). Taxonomy (GTDB): domain Bacteria; phylum Pseudomonadota; class Gammaproteobacteria; order Enterobacterales; family Enterobacteriaceae; genus Lightella; species Lightella neohaematopini_E. Next base: position 2,844 of record JAOBJR010000063.1, on the reverse strand, counting down.
TACAATAATAATATGGCATAAAAATATTGGGGAGTATGTAAGTTATAATGATGTTCTTGTAGAAGTAGAAACAGATAAAGTAATATTAGAAATACCAGCAAAAACTAATGGTATATTAGTTAATATTAAATCAAAAGTAGGATCTATTGTTGTTTCTAAACAAGTTATAGGTACTATAAATTCATCTATTAATAATAATAATAATAATAAAATATTAATTAGTGATAAATTTTTTAATAAAATAAATGTGCATAATTTAATTATAAATAAACTAAGTAATAATCTAAGCCCATCAGTTAGACGATTAATAAATAAATATAATATAAATATTAATAATATTATTAACAAAAATAAAATAACTAGTAAGAAAACTATAAATTTATTACATAAACGTACTATAAAACATATACCTATATCCAATTTACGTAAAAAAATAGCAAATAAATTAATGAAAGCAAAAAATAATACTGCTATGGTAACTACTTTTAATGAAATTAACATGAAACCATTAATTAATATAAAAAAGAAATATGGTAAAGATTTTCAATCTACATATGGAATAAAATTAGGATTTATGTCTTTTTATTTAAAAGCAGTGGTTGAGGCATTGAAATTAGTTCCAGAAATTAATGCTTTTACTAGTAATAATAATATTTCATATTATAATTATTTTGATATTAATATAGCTATATCAACAAAAAGTGGCCTAATTACTCCAGTTATTAAAGATGTTGATAAATTAAGTATCTATAAAATTGAAAAAATAATAAAACAATTATCTTTTAAAAGTAAAATAAACAAGTTAACATCAAAAGATTTAATTAATGGTAATTTTACCATTACTAATGGTGGTATATTTGGATCACTAATATCAACTCCAATTATTAATGTGCCACAAGTAGGTATTTTAGGATTACATGCTATTAAGGATAGAACAGTAGTATTAGATAAAAAAATTATTATTTTACCTATGATGTATGTTGCTTTATCATATGATCATAAAATTATAGATGGTAAAGAAGCTATTAAGTTTTTATTAAAAATAAAAGACATTATAGAGAATCCAATAAAATTATTATTTAATTATTAAATTATTATTTTATTTATTAATAAATATTTTGTATTAATAAAATGTAAATATTAATAATTATAAAAGTTTTTGATATAATGTCTAATTTATTCTTATAAAATATTTGGGTCGTTAGCTCAGTTGGTAGAGCAGTTGACTTTTAATCAATTGGTCACAGGTTCAAATCCTGTACGACCCACTTAATAGTTAGTATTAATTTTATGATAATAATTATAACTTTAATGTGATGTCAAAAAAAACTATTGCAATATTGTTTGGAGGAAAGTCTACTGAGTATAAAATATCATTATCTTCTACTACTTTTTTAATAAAAGCAATAGATAAAAATAAATATAATATTTTATTAATTAAAATAGATAAATTAGGAAAATGGTATTTATGTAATACTGATAATTTTTTAAATAAAAATAAATTATTACTAAAAAATCAAATAGCTATTGTATTAGGTAATAAATATAATTTAATTGATACTACAAATAATAGGTTATTACCAAAAATTGATGTAGTAATTCCAATACTACATGGTTTTTACGGGGAAAGTGGTGCTATTCAAGGTTTATTAAATTTATTAAATATTCCATATGTAAGTACTGATATTATTGGATCATCAATTTGTATTGATAAAGATATAACAAAACGATTATTAAAAAAACTAAATATTAGTGTAGCACCATTTATTACATTATATAAAGGTAATTATATACCTAGTTTTAATAATATTACTAAAAAACTAAAACTACCATGGTTTGTTAAACCAGCTAGACATGGTTCATCAGTTGGTGTTAGTAAGGTAAATAATTATTATGAATTTGTTAATGCACTAAAATTAGCTTTTAATTTAGATAAAAAGATTTTAATAGAACAATCAATAATTGCTAGAGAAATTGAAATAGGAATTATAGGTAATAAATTTCCTAAAGTTAGTGTATGTGGAGAAATTATTACCAGTAATAATTTTTATTCGTACTACGATAAATATATAAATAATCAAAATGTTAAATTAATTATACCAGCTAAATTAAATAATTCTATATTAAAAAAAATTAAAAAATTAGCAATTAAAATATATTTATCACTAGGTTGTGATATTATGGCAAGAATAGATTTCTTATTACAAAGTAATAATAACATAATAGTTAATGAAGTTAATACTATTCCTGGATTTACTAATGATAGTATGTTTCCAAAACTATTTATAGCAAAAGGTTTAAGTTATAGTAAATTGATAGATCGACTAATATTGCTAGCTATACAAAGACACAAAAAAAAAATAGTTATGTTATAATAAAATTATTATTAATATTTAAAGATTCTTGTATAGCACCAGTAAGTACTTTTAATGCTTTTTGTTTAATAATATACGGTGGCATAATATATATTAATTTATTAAATGGCCTTATCCAAACTCCATACTCCTCAATAAACCAACGTTGTATATTAGCAATATTTATTTTATATTTAGTTTCAACTACTCCAATAGCTCCTAATATCCTCACATCTCGTACTTTTTCATGATCTATTAGAGGAAGTAAATCCTTTTTTAATTGTTTATTAATCATAAATACACATTTTTTCCAATTATACTGATTTAATAGTTTTAAACTAGCATTAGCAGCTACACAAGCTAATGGATTTCCCATAAAAGTTGGTCCATGCATAAAGCATTTAATATCATTATTACTAATAATATTAGCAATTTTTCTATTAGTAATAGTCGCAGCTAATGTCATAGTACCTCCGGTTAAAGCTTTACC
>JAOBJR010000062.1 GCA_025728395.1 Candidatus Lightella neohaematopini | reverse complement strand
ATATAAAATGTTTGTTTTTATTTATATATCTGATTTTTTTCCTAGCAAAATTACCCCATAATAAAAATATTAATCCATTATGATAAAAATCTAGTACTTTTATAATTTTATTAGTAAATAATTCCCACCCTATATGTGAATGAGATAATGGTTTATTTTTTTCTACTGTTAGTATAGAATTAAGTAATAATACTCCTTGTATAGCCCAACTATATAAATTTCCATGATTTGGAATAATAAAATTATCAATACTATTTTTTAATTCTTTAAAAATATTAAATAATGATAATGGAATTTTTATACCTTTATTAACAGAAAAAGCTAAACCATCTGCCTGTTTTGGATTATGATATGGATCTTGTCCAATTATGACAATTTTAACTTTGTTAAATTTTGTTATATTTAAAGCATAAAATATTCTATTATTATTTGGATATATTTCATATCCATTAGATTTTCTATCTTTTATAAATTTTATTATTTTTTTAAAATAATCTTTTTTTAACTCATTTTTTAATAGATTATTCCAATTAATTATACTAGTCATAAATAAATATATTATTATTGAATATATTTTTATTATAAATATAATGATATATCAAATAAATTTTATTAAAAATATTTATATGTTTAAAATAAATAATATTCGTAATTTTTCTGTTATTGCTCATATTGATCATGGTAAATCAACTTTATCTAATTGTTTAATTAAATTTTGTAATAATAAAGATTATTTAGATAATATAAATATTATAGATAATATTTATTTAGAACGAGAAAGAGGTATTACGATAAAAGCACAAAGTGTTAACCTAACTTATGATTTTTCTGGAGTTAATTATAAGTTAAATTTAATTGATACTCCAGGACATACAGATTTTTCTTATGAAGTAATTCGAGCATTATCAGCATGTGAAGGTGTCTTATTATTAGTAGATGCTATAAAAGGAATTGAAGCACAAACTGTAAATAACTTTTATATAGCAAAAAATATGAATTTATTTATTATAATAGTAATAAATAAAATAGATCTACTAAAATCTACACCTATCAATCTTATTAATCAAATAAAAAATATTTTAGATAAAAATTTAATTATTACATGTTGTTCTGCAAAAAAATCAATAGGTATAAATAATTTAATAAAAAATATAATAGAATTTATTCCACCACCTAATAATTATTGTAATGATTCATTACAAGCTATAATTATAGATGCTCAATTTCATAAGTATTTTGGAATTATGATGTTAATAAGAATTAAATCTGGTTTTATTTTAAAAAAAACTAAAATTAAATTAGTTAATATTAATAGTACTTATATTGTAGAAAAAATATGGTTAGTTACACCAAAAATAAAAGAATGTTCAGTACTAAATTGTGGTGAAGTTGGCTGGATTATATGTAATATAAAAAATTTTAAACAATCAATAGTTGGAAGTATTATTATCTCAGAGAAAAGTATTAACAATACAATTTTACCAATAAAAAAAGTCAATCCACAGGTTTTCGTAAGTTTATTCTTATTAAAGAATAGTGATTATAATATTTTTAGTAATGCTTTAGCTAAGCTTAGTTTAAGTGATGCATCATTATCATATAAACCAGAATTTTCTGATACTTTTGGTAATGGATTTAGATGTGGATTTTTAGGATTATTGCATATGGATATAATTAAAACTCGTTTAGAACGAGAATATAGATTAGAACTAGTTATTACATTACCAACAGTTAAATATGAAATATTAACTAATGATAATAAGATTATTTATATTAATAAACCACATCAATTATTAACTTTAAATAAAATTAAAGAATTACGTGAACCAATTGCTGAGTGTTTTATAATAACACCAAAAATTTATGTTAGTAAAATAATAAAATTATGTATTAAAAAAAGAGGGACGCAAGTTAATATTATATATTTTAATGATCAAGTAAAAATTACCTATCTTATACCATTAACAGAAGTAATATTAGATTTATCTACAATAATCAAATCAATTTCTCATGGATATGCATCTTTAGATTATAATTTTAAATATTTTAAAAAGTCTAAATTGTCATGTGTTAATATTTATATAAATAAAAAATTAATACCAGAATTATCTGTCATATTACATAATAATAATGTTAGATATAAAATAAATTTAATGATTAATAAATTAACTGAAATTATACCTAAGCATCAGTTTAATGTAATTATACAAGCAGTTGTAAATAACAAAATTATTGCTCGTACCACAATAAAGAGATTATGTAAAAAGGTAACAGAAAAATGTTATGGTGGTGATGTAAGTAGAAAGAAAAAATTATTAAATAAACAAAAAGACGGTAAAAAGAAATTACAAAAATTAGGAAAAATAAATATTCCTAAAAAGATATTTTTCTCATTACTTAAAGTTAATTAAGAATTAAACCTATTATAAACATAAATTATGATTAGTGATATTAATAAACTATTATTTATAATAATTATAATTATTTTTTTTATATGGATATTAAATTATATCTTAATAAGATTAAATCAAAAATCTTTAAAAAATAAGATAAAAATTAATAATTATGGTAAAATATTTAATATAAATATTGTTAGTTATATTAGTAGATTTATTAGTTCTACTTTTCCTACATTAATTATATTACTGTTAATTAGATTAGTATTAGTAGAACCATTTAAAATACTATCAGGATCTATGATACCAAATTTATTACAAGGGGATTTTATTTTCGTAGAAAAAATTTCTTATGGTATAAAAAATCCTATATCAGATAACTATTTTATAAAATTCAATACACCTAATAGAGGTGATTTAATTGTATTTAATTATACTAATAGTAAAAATACTAAATATATTAAGAGAATAATCGGTATCCCTGGAGATAAAATAATTTATGATTATATTAACAAAGAAGTATTTATTTATCCCAACTACAATAATAATTCATTAAATAACAAAGTTATTATCAAATACAGCGATTTAGTATTTAGTAATTTTAAACAAGTATTTTGTTTTAAAAACAACCAGGTCATCAACTACTATACAACTAATAAGCTAAGCAAACAAGAACATTATATTAAATTATTAGAAAAAAAAGAATCATTATCTAAATTATCATATAATATATTAATTAATCCAGAACAATATGATCAAATAGATTACTATTTTAAACAAAATAAAAATAGTATATCAGAATGGATAGTACCACCTAATAATTATTTTGTTATGGGTGATAATCGTGATAATAGTTTTGATAGTCGTTATTGGGGATTTGTTTCAGAAA
>JAOBJR010000061.1 GCA_025728395.1 Candidatus Lightella neohaematopini | reverse complement strand
GTTCATAATGAAATTCTTTTGGTAGATAATTTATTTCTCTTCTACTTATATAAGGTGGATTTACTATAATTAAATCATACTGACTATCAGGTGATAGTGCTTGAAATAAATCTGAACAAATTGGTGTAATTTTTTTATCTAAATTATAATTATGTATATTTATTTCAGCTACATCTAGAGCATCATAAGATATATCTATTGCATCAACTAAAATATTTTTGTATATATTAGTTATTAATATAGCAAGACAACCACTTCCAGTACACATGTCTAATATATATTTAGGTGTAAATTTTAATATATTAGAAAACCTATCAATAATTAATTTTCCTATTGGTGACCTTGGAATAATTACATTACGATTAACAAATAACTCTAATCCATAATACCAAGCTATATTAGTTAAATATGGTACTGGTATACGTTTATTAATACGAAAATTAGTTAAATTAAATATATAATCTTTTTCTTCTAAAGTTAATTTAGCATAATATACTTCTTTTGGTGTATTTATGGATAAATTTAAACTACTAAATACTAAATAGAAAGCTTCATCCCAAGAATTACTAGTTCCATGTCCATAATAAACATTTGAATTATTTAATTTACTAGAAATCCACCTTATCATATCTAATATAGAATATAACTCTTTTATTTCTATTTTTGATAACATATACAACAAAAATTTATTAGTAACTATGTTAGTAATTAATGTTGATTGATATATAATATAATTAACTATATGATAGGATAATTATATATATAGTTAATAAATATGTAAACATTAAATTAGATAGTATAATATTAGAAATTAGTTATCAATTAATACTTATTATTAATATTTAGTCGGGTAAATATAATATAAAATATATTTGTTTTTATACAATACATTAATGTTAGTTTTTTGTTATATTATTTTTAATAAGTTTTATTTTTGATATTTATTTATTAAATATTATAATAATTAATATGATAATTATATTAATTAATATATTATGTTAATGATAATTATTACTTTTATGATTTTTTAATAAAAATATTTTAGTAGTGAGATATTTATGTTTTTTAATTTTTTACATTCTTTGTTAACTATTATTATAATAGTATTTTTAACTACAGTATTAAACAAAAAACGTAGAGAAATTAAAGTAAGATTTATATTACAATTATTATTAATAGAAATTTTATTAGCATATATATTATTACATTCATCAGTTGGATTAATATTAGTAAATTTATTATCGAATATTTTTAATAAATTATTAACTTTTGCTTTTTCAGGTACTGAATTTGTATTTGGTGGTATGTATAAATATAAATTAGCGTTTTTTTTCATTACTGCTTTATGTCCAATTATATTTGTTTCTGTGTTAATTGGTATTTTACAATATATTCGTGTATTACCTATAATAATAATTACTATTGGTACAATACTATCAAAAGTTAGTGGTATGGGTAAATTAGAATCGTTTAATGCTATTAGTTCTTTAATGTTAGGACAATCAGAAAATTTTATTGCTTATAAAAATATTTTATATAAAATACCAGAGAACCGTATGTATAATATGGCTATTACAGCTATGTCAACGGTGTCTATGTCTATTGTGGGTTCTTATATAAGAATACTTTCTCCAAAGTATGTGATTACTGCAATTATTTTAAATATATTTAGTACTTTTATTATACTATTATTATTAAATCCGTATAATATAAATTATGATGATGATATTAATATTAAAAATTTACATGAAAATAAAGGTTTTTTTGAAATGTTAAGTGATTATATTATAACTGGTTTTAAAGTAGCTGTTATAATAGCAGCTATGTTAATAGGTTTCATATCATTAATATCTATGATAAATTATTTATGTAATTTAATAATAGGTATTAATTTTCAAGAATTGTTAGGTTATATTTTTTCACCATTTGCTTGGATTATAGGTATTCCAAAGAAAGATATATTAAATGCTGGTAGTGTTATGGCAACTAAATTGGTATCAAATGAATTTGTTGCTATGATGGATCTAAAAAGAATGTCTAATCTATCATCTAGATCTATAGGAATTTTATCAGTATTTTTAGTATCATTTGCTAATTTCTCTTCCATTGGTGTGATATCTGGATCTATTAAAAGTTTAGATAAAAATCAAGGAGATATAATTGCTAAATATGGTTTTAATCTTGTATATAGCTCCACTTTAGTTAGTGTATTATCAGCTGCTATTTCTGGAATAGTAATTAAATAATCTGATTTATTTTTTGATTAACTCAATGATATTTTCTATTCTATTAATAATATTGAACTTGCCGATAATATAAATTACTTGACTTAGTGGTGGTGAAGCATGACTATTAGTAATTGCAAAACGCAATAACTGATAAAAAATCTTTTTATTTTCTTTATCTAATGATACTTGATCTAAAATATTTTGTATTTTATACACACTTAAATTATTAGACTTTTTTAAATTTAACAAAAAATCTTTAAATACACTTATAAAAACTAATTTATCTTTAATATCAATATTATTTAAATAATTTAAGTTTAAATTAATTTTATTACTATATAAATATTTATATTTATCAATAATTTCCTTCATTGTATTACATCTTAATATAGTTAATTTTAATAAATCTTTTATTTTTATATTTTTATCAAAATTTAAATTTAAAAATTTAGCATAGTCTATAAAATTATTAACTACATAATTAATTGATAAATTATTCATATAGTATTTGTTGTACCATAACAATTTATTTATATCAAATTTAATAGGAGCTTTGTTAATTTTGCTTAAATTAAATAAATTTATTACTTCTTTTAAGTTAAAAATTTCTTTATTACCATGTGACCAACCTAACTTTATTATATAATTAAGTAAAGCTTCTTTTAGAATACCATTATCATAGTAATACATAATATTATTAGATTTATTACGCTTAGATAATTTTTTACCATTACTATCTAACAGTATAGATAAATGAGCATAATTTGGTAAATTCATACCTAATGACTTTAGTATATTTATCTGACGGGGGGTATTGTTAATATGTTCTTCTCCCCTTATAACATGAGTAACTCCCATATCATAGTCATCAATTACTGAACAAAAATTATATGTTGGCATATTATTTGCACGTAATATTATTAAATCATCTATTTCATTGTTACTAAATGAT
>JAOBJR010000060.1 GCA_025728395.1 Candidatus Lightella neohaematopini | reverse complement strand
CATATTTAATAGATACTAATTACGAAAAAAATATTTTATGTTAAAAATAACAGCAATACATACTTTAGTTGATAACTATATTTGGTTAGTATTAAATAATAATAAATGTTTAATTATTGACCCTAACAATGAATTGTTAGTTACTAAATTTTTAAGAATTCATAAATTGCAATTGGTAGCAATTTTGATTACTCATAGTCATGATGATCATATTTCTGGAGTAAGTGCATTAAAAAATATTTATCAAGTACCAGTATATGGTCCAAAAGAAACTAACTATCTTAATAATTACACTATAAAAAATGATGATGTTATTAATGTATTACAACAGTATAAATTTACTGTATTATCTTTACCTGGTCATACTAAATACCATGTTGGATATTATCATTACCCATGGTTATTTTGTGGTGATACGTTATTTTCTGCTGGTTGTGGTAGGATATTCAATAGTTCTATAAAAAATATGTTTAACTCTTTAAATAAAATCAATAAGTTACCAAGTAATACTATAATATTCCCTAGTCATGAATACACTATAAAAAATTTAAATTTTATTATCACTAATAATATAACTTTATTAAGTAATATGTTTATAATAAAATATTATAGAAGAATAGTTAAACGTATGATTTTAAATAAAATACCAAGTTTACCAACTTCTTTATATTTAGAAAGAATAATTAATCCATTTATACAATGTACTAACAGTTTTTATTATAAAAATAAGCTTATTAAGTTACCTCAGGGTATGAATAATTTTGATTATTTTAAATATTTACGTAACAAAAAAGATACTTTTTAGACAGGGATGAGGAGATTCGAACTCCTAGCATTCAGTTTTGGAGACTGATATTCTACCATTTGAACTACATCCCTATTTTCTATTAATTTTAAATAATTTAATAAAATTAAACACGGTGCGGACGGGACTTGAACCCGTGACCCCCGGCGTGACAGGCCGATGTTCTAACCAACTGAACTACCGCACCATAAATCTACTGAATTAAATGGAGCTAAGCGGATTCGAACCGCTGACCTTCTGTGTGCAAAACAGATGCTCTACCAACTAAGCTATAGCCCCAAAAATTATTTTATTTTAGGCTTGAGTGGATTTGAACCACTGACCTCACCCTTATCAGGGGTGTGCTCTTACCAAACTGAGCTACAAGCCTACATTTACAACAATAATTTATGTAGACACTCAAGGTATATACTTATTATTTACTAATAAGTAAGGAGGTAATCCAACCGCAGGTTCCCCTACGGTTACCTTGTTACGACTTCACCCCAGTTATGAATCACAAAGTGGTAAGAGCCCTCCTAATTAATTAGGTTAAACTACTTACTTCTTTTGCCACTCACTTCCATGGTGTGACGGGCGGTGTGTACAAGGCCCGGGAACGTATTCACCGTGGCATTCTGATCCACGATTACTAGCGATTCCGACTTCATGAAGTCGAGTTGCAGACTTCAATCCGGACTGTGATGTACTTTATGAGATTTGCTAACTTTTACAAGCTTGCTTCTCTTTGTATACACCATTGTAGCACGTGTGTAGCCCTACTTATAAAGGCCATGATGACTTGACGTCATCCTCACCTTCCTCTAGTTTATCACTAGCAGTTTTCTTTGAGTTCCCGTCTTAATTCGTTGGCAACAAAGAATAAGGGTTGCGCTCGTTGCGGGACTTAACCCAACATTTCACAACACGAGCTGACGACAGCCATGCAGCACCTGTCTCAAAGTTCCCGAAGGCACTAAAACATCTCTGTTAAATTCTTTGGATGTCAAAAGTAGGTAAGGTTCTTCGCGTTGCATCGAATTAAACCACATGCTCCACCGCTTGTGCGGGCCCCCGTCAATTCATTTGAGTTTTAACCTTGCGGTCGTACTCCCCAGGCGGTCAATTTAACGCGTTAGCTACGAAAGTTAAATAATGAAAACATTCAACCTTCAAATTGACATAGTTTACGGCATGGACTACCAGGGTATCTAATCCTGTTTGCTCCCCATGCTTTCGTACCTGAACGTCAGTTATCATCCAGGGGGTCGCCTTCGCCACTGGTATTCCTCCAGATATCTACGCATTTCACCGCTACACCTGGAATTCTACCCCCCTCTATGAAACTCTAGCTTATCAGTTTTAAATGCCATTCCTAAGTTAAGCTTAGGTATTTCACATCTAACTTAATAAACCGTCTACGTACTCTTTACGCCCAATAATTCCGATTAACACTCGCACCCTCCGTATTACCGCGGCTGCTGGCACGGAGTTAGCCGGTGCTTCTTTTGTAAGTAACGTCAAATTATAATATTATTAGTATTATAATCTTCTTCCTTACTGAAAGTGCTTTACAACCCTAAGGCCTTCTTCACACACGCGGCATAGCTGCATCAAGGTTGCCCTCATTGTGCAATATTCCCCACTGCTGCCTCCCGTAGGAGTCTGGACCGTATCTCAGTTCCAGTGTGGCTGATCGTCCTCTCAGACCAGCTAGAGATCGTAGCCTAGGTAAGCTATTACCTTACCTACTAGCTAATCTCGTCTGGGCTCATCTAATGGCGAAAGGTTTATCACAGATAAATAAGTATAAAGCCCCATCTTTAATCAATAGATATTACGCGGTATTAGCTATCGTTTCCAATAGTTATCCCCCTCCACTAGGTAGATTCCCAGATATTACTCACCCGTTCGCTGCTCGCCAGCAAAAATTATATTATAATTTCTCTGTTGCCGCTCAACTTGCATGTGTTAGGCTTGCCGCCAGCGTTCAATCTGAGCCATGATCAAACTCTTCAATTTATTATAAGACAGTAATATAAAACATACTGTAATAAGTAATTAACTTACATATTATATATTTTAATATTACCATCTAAATAATATTTCATTATTAATCTTGAGTGCCTACACAATTTATTGTTAAAGAACAATTAATATAAATAAAAAAGCGTACACTGTTTTTTTATTATG
>JAOBJR010000059.1 GCA_025728395.1 Candidatus Lightella neohaematopini | reverse complement strand
GGTGATTTATTAATTATTGAAACTATTTGTGTATCTGGTAATGGTAAATTAGTTTATACTGGATCTTTAGGAAAGATCATGCAAGAATCAATAAAAATTGCTCTTACTGTTGTCAGATCAAATGCTAACAAGTTTAAAATAAATCCTATATTTTATCAAAAAACAGATATTCATGTACATGTTCCTGAAGGAGCTATACCTAAAGATGGTCCTAGTGCCGGAATTGCTATATATACTGCTTTAATATCTTCGTTGTCAAAAAAACCTATTAAAAGTAATATAGCTATGACCGGAGAAATTACATTAAACGGCAACATACTACCCATTGGGGGTTTAAAAGAAAAATTGCTAGCTGCTCATAGAAGCGGTATTAAAACAGTCTTAATACCTTATGATAATCAACATAATTTAAAAAATATACCAAAAAATATCTTAAACAAAATTAATATAAAATTAGTTAATTCTATTGATGACGTAACTAACTTAGCATTAGCATAATTATAACAAATACTAATCATAGTTTTATTGAAACTAATTTCAATATATTAACTATTTGTTTCAAAATATTTAAATTAAAAATTTTTATATTAATTTATAAATAAAAAAGTATAATATTAATTTAAATTTTAATAAAAATAAATATTAATGTTAATAATTATTAACATACTAAAATATATAAAATCAGTAATTATAACTATTGATAAATAATAGTTTCTATTACGAATTTATTAAAATATCTTTATTTTTTAATCATTGGAAATATAGTGAGACTATTTAGACAATTAAAATGGTTTTTTTATCGAGAATGGCGTCGTTATATTGGAGCTATAGTAATATTATTTTTGATAGCTTTATTGCAATTAATACCTCCAATTATGGTTGGTAATATTGTTGATACTGTATTATTAAAATCTTATAATCAATTACATATATTATATATTATATTAGTAATGATTATTATTGCAATTATTGCTTACTGGTTACGTTATGCTTGGAGAATATTGTTATTTGGATCAGCTTATAAATTAGCTGTTGAATTACGTAATAAGTTATATTACTTATTAAGTAATCAATCACCAGAATTTTATTCTAATTATAGAACTGGAGATTTAATAGCTAGAGCAACTAATGATGTTGATCGTGTTGTATTTGCAGCTGGTGAAGGAGTATTAACATTAGTAGATTCTTTAGTAATAGGATGTTCTGTAATATTTATTATGATATTAAAAATAGATTGGAAGCTAACTATGTTAGCATTAGCTCCTATGCCAATAATGGCATTTATAATTAATAATGATGGTAAAAAATTACATCAATATTTTCGTTTAGCACAAGCATCATTCTCTTTACTAAATAGTAGAGTTCAAGAAGATTTAACTAATATAAGAATGATTAAGATATTTGGTATCGAGCAAAGACAATTAAAATATTTTACTGATATAGCAATAGATACTAGTAAAAAAAATATGGATGTTGCTTTAATCGATTCAAGATTTGATCCAATAATTTATTTAACTATAGGATTATCTAATTTATTAGCTGTATTTGGAGGTAGTTGGTTAGTAATTAATAAACAAATGACATTGGGACAGCTTACTAGTTTTATTATGTATTTAGGATTAATGATTTGGCCAATGTTAGCACTAGCTTGGATGTTTAACATTGTAGAACGAGGTAGTGCGGCTTATACTAGAATTAATCAGATGTTAAATGAATCTTATAAAATTATTGATGGTAAATTAAATTTACCTAGTCGTCAGGGAGATATAGTTTTAAAAATTAAAAAATTTTCATACCCAAATACTAGTAAAATTGTATTGAATAATATTGATTATATTATTAGGGCAGGATCAATTATAGGTATATGTGGTCCTACTGGTTCTGGTAAGAGTACCTTATTAGCATTAATTTTAAGAAATTTTGATTTAAAACACGGTAAAATATTATACCATAATATACCGTTATACTCATTAATATTAAATAAGTGGAGAAATAAATTATCTGTAGTTAATCAAAATAATTTTTTATTTTCCGATAGTATAATAAATAATATTACTCTTGGCAGAGCCAATATTAGCTTTAATGATATAAAAAAAGTTACAAATATGGCTTGTATACATCAAGAAATTGTTAGTCTGCCTAATGGTTATTATACTAAAGTAGGAGAAAGGGGGATGATGTTATCTGGAGGACAAAAACAAAGAATAGCTATAGCTAGATCTTTACTATCAAATTCTGCTGATATATTAATTTTAGATGATGCATTATCTGCAGTAGATACAGAAACTGAGAATCAAATACTTAGCAATATCCATAAATGGAAAAAAAATAAAACATTGATTATTATTAGTCATAAATTAAACTCTATAAAACATGCTGATCATATTTTAGTATTTAATAACGGCAACATAATAGAACAAGGCACACATTCTTTTTTATTAAAACAATCTATATGGTATAAAAAAATATATCATTATCAACAACTAAAAGTCACTCTTAAATAAAATAATCTTGGGAAAATAATGAATAATTGGAAAAATCTTTGGTCTACTTTAAAAAGATTATTAAATTATAGCACGAATCATCAAAAATCAATAATTATTGCTATATTTATGTTATGTTTTGCTTCATTAGATGAGGTAACTGGTACAATGATTATTAGTTATTTTATAGATAATTTTTTAACTAACCAAAAATTATCTATATTTATTATAATAATATTATTAATAACATTTATTATATTACAAATTAAATCTGTAATATTACGTTATTATCAATCCTTGAAATTTAATAAAACTTCTATAGATATTGTTCAACAATTAAGAATTGACTTAATGAATAAAATTTTAAGACAACCAATTCAAATATTTGATAATAAATCAGTTGGACAACTGATATCTTGTATTACCAACGATACAGAAGTAGTAAAAGATTTGTTTCTTACAGTAATATCATCAG
>JAOBJR010000006.1 GCA_025728395.1 Candidatus Lightella neohaematopini | reverse complement strand
CATTAACACCCCAAATATTTAATTTTGAATTACTAAAATATTGTTTTGAGCAAATATTAAAAAAAAATGTATTAATTACTGATGAATCTAGTGCATTAGAATATTTTGGTTACAAACCAATTATTATTCACGGTAGATCAGATAATGTTAAAATAACTAGTAAAGGTGATATTACTTTTATTAAAAATTATTTTAGTAAATTTAAATATTATTAATATGCGTATTGGTTATGGTTTTGATATTCATAAATTTGATAATTATGGTAATTTAACATTGGGGGGAGTAAAAATACCAATGTTTAACAAATTGTTTGCTCATTCTGATGGTGATGTATTGTTACATGCCATAATAGATGCTTTATTAGGAGCTGCTAATATGAATGATATCGGTACTTTATTTCCCAATATTAATAAATTTAAAAATATAAATAGTCGAGTTATGTTAATAAACACTTGGAAAATAATAACAAATAAAAACAAATATACTATTAATAATATAGACACTACTATTATTGCGCAAAAACCAAAATTATCTCAATTTTTTTATAGAATGCGAATTAA
>JAOBJR010000058.1 GCA_025728395.1 Candidatus Lightella neohaematopini | reverse complement strand
TCTAATCTTATTGTATTAGCTGAAGGAGCATGGCGTTGTACTAAGGTTAAAAAAATACTAGTTGCTAACTATGCATATAATAATAAATTATATGTTGCTAAATATTATAAAAATAATAATAATTGGTATTTAAAAAATAGAATTATTTTATTAAATATTGAAGATATTATAGCTTTTTGTAATACTTTATTAGGTAATTGGGTATTAACTGGTGATTTTTGGTTTTTATATCCTAAAAAAAAATCTTATGTAAGCAATAAATTTACTATACTAAATAGTAATAATTGTAATATATTAGATATGTGTACATTAGCAATAAATAAACTTAATATAAATAAACTAATTCAATTAAAAAATATAATACCAATATACATTTAATAATATTTTCTTATTAAATGAACTTAATTATGATAAATTGTGTATACAAAAATAATTTTAAAATATTTAATTATAAATTGATAAAAAATATTTTATTAAATTAATATTCTTTAACATATAAAAATTACTAAAAGTATTTAGTATTAAATATAATTAATAAACTTAATATGAATAATTTATTAGAAATAAAAGAAAAAATTTATTATGCAAAAAAAATTATTAATGAGTTACTAACATTAGTTAATAATTACTCTGCTACTGCAGCAATTAATTTTATTACTACCATTGGTAGTACATTTAGTACATATAATAATAAAATAGAATATATTAAATCACATAATCATAGTAATATTACTATTGATATTTTTTTTAAAAATAAAAAAAGTAGTACTTCGTCAAGTAATACTAAATTAAAAGAATTAATTAAAATAATTCATAATTTAGTTGCTATAACGAAATATTTATCTCCAGATAATGCTCATGATCTAGCAGATTTAAAACAATTAGCTATTAGTAAAATACCAAATTTAAATTTATTTAATCCATATGAATTAACATCTAATAAATGTGTAGATATACTAAATTTAGTCGAACAGTCAGCCAAAAAATATAGTAAATTAATTAATAGTACTTATGGGTATTTTAATTATTGTTATACTATACGAACATTTGGTAATAGTTATGGTATGTTACAAAGTTATGCTTATAGTTGTTATCAAATGTATTGTCAAGTAATTGCAAAAAATAATAATAGTATGGAACGAGATTACTATTATACTATAAATTCTGATTTTAATAAATTAGAACCATATAATATAGTAGGTGAAAAAGCAGCTTATCGTGCTATACAAAGACTTAATTCTAATATGATAAAAACTAAGCAATATCCTGTAATATTTTTATCAGAAGTAGCTACTGAGTTATTTTATTATTTAGCAAAAGCTATTAATGGATATAATGTATATAAAAAATCTACTTTTTTAATAGAAAAATTTAAAAAAATTATATTTCCTAGTTGGTTAAATATTATTGAACGACCTAATATTCCATATGAACTTGGATCAACCCCATTTGATCGTGAAGGAGTAAAAACTAATGATATTTTTATTATAAAAAATGGAGTGCTAAATACTTGGTTATTAGATAGTTACTCATCTAGAAAATTAAATCTTAACAATAATGGACATGCTGGAGGAATTTATAATTGGTATATAACAAATAGTAATATTAATTTTAGTGATTTATTAAGATTAATGTATGATGGTATATTAGTAACAGAATTAATGGGGCATGAAGTAAATATTAATAATGGTAATTATTCTAAGGGAGTATTTGGATTTTTAATAAAAAATGGTCGTATTTCTTATCCAGTAAGTGGAATAACTATTGCTGGTAATCTAAGCGATATGTTTAGTAATATTGGTAGTATTAGTAATGATATTGAATTAAGAAGTAATATTAAATGTGGATCATTATTAATTAATAATATGAATATTGCTGGTTTATAATTCCTAGGTTAACACATTTTTTATAATACGATAATATATTTTTACTAATTGTTGTAAATCCATTATATTTACACATTCATTTTCTTGATGAATAGTTTTATTTATTAAACCTAGTTCAATTATTTGAGCTCCTAATTTATTAATAAATCTTCCATCAGAAGTACCACCATTATTATTAATGCTAGGAATAATACCCTGATAAAAATTAATTGCTTCTTTAACTATATTTAGTAACTTACCGGTTTTACTAATAAAAGCGTTACTAGACATTATCCAATTAATTTTATAGTCTAAATTATGTTTATTAATTAATAATTCAATTTTATCCTTAATAATTGATACTTTAAGTTTATAATTAAAACGAAAATTAAGTTGCATTATTATTTTTTTCGGGGTTGTATTAATATAATTATTATTAGTAATAATATTAATAACTTGAAAAGTAGTTGGTGGTATCATTAAATTAGATAAATTTAAATTTTCTATAATTTTTGATATTTGATGAATTATGCTTATTACTTGATAAATAGGATTAACTAACATACTGCAATAAGCAACATGTTTTTGTTTACTATAAATAGTTAAATTACAAGTTAATGATCCTCTACGACCATTTTTTATATTATCACCTAATTTATAAATACTAGATGGTTCTCCAATAATACAATAATTTATATTTTTATTTATATTAATTAACTTATCAACTATTTTAACAGTTCCATTAGTAGCTTCCGCTTCTTCATCAGAAGTAATTAAAAATAATAAAGTACCTAAATGATGCGGATTATATTTTAAAAAATATTCTGTTGCTACTATCATAGCTGATAATGCTCCTTTCATATCTACAGAACCCCTACCATATAACATTCCGTTGTATAAAGTAGGGTTAAAAGGATTAAAATACCAATTACGAACATTTCCAGGACCAACTACATCAGT
>JAOBJR010000057.1 GCA_025728395.1 Candidatus Lightella neohaematopini | reverse complement strand
ACTTACGTTCAAATAATTCAAATAACGCAAAAGCATCTGCTGTACTACCAGCAAAACCAGCAATAACTTTATCATTATGTAATTTTCGTACTTTACGAACATTACTTTTCATGATAGTATTACCAATTGTTGCTTGCCCATCACCACCAATCACAACATGACCATGGCGACGTACACCTATAATAGTTGTCATAATCTTTTTATTTTACTATTAATAATATATTAAAGAATATTATTTATTATATTATGAAACACAATTATATAATTTTCAATATTTTTATTTAACTGTTTATATTATATTAATAATTAATTAATTATATTACTAATATGTAATAATGAATAAAATCTTTTAATAAGACATAATAATATAAATTATGTTAAAAACTAATTTTTGATAATCTAATAATGTACTGGATCTACATCTATTAACCAATTAATTTTGTATTTATTTGATACTAAGTTAATATAAGAATAACATTCATTAATAATACTATGCAATGTATTTCTTGATTTACTACTTAGTAATAAGTACCAATAAAAATAGTTTCTTAATTTAAAGTAATATGAATATAGTGGTCCTATTATTAGGATTTTATTTTTTATAAAACTATTTAATATCTGTTTTAATTCTAATAAAAATAACTTTGCTAATTGATTATTATTAATAGCTTTGATTAAAGCATGAAAATTAAATGGTGGTAATTTAGTTAATTTTCTATTATTTAGAATATATTTTGCAGTACTATAATAATTAGTATTTATTAACTGTTGTACTAATGGATGATTAGGAAAATTAGTTTGTATAATAACTTCATATTTCTTATTTACATAATTAGTTAATTGATTATATAATTGAATAAAATATTCAATAGATCTAAAATTCTTAGAAAGTAATATATTATCAATATTCATTAATAAAATTAATGTATCTTTATTAAAATAATATCTTTTAGATAAAAATAGTGTACTACTAACTATCATACTGGCATTATTTACGATATTATCTTCATGCTTATTAAAGTCATCTAAAGCATATATTGATGTATTAGGAAATATACTAGATAGTAACTTTTTAAAATTACTTACGTTAATGTTAATAAATTTTAATTTACTATTACATATTTGGCAAGTATTAGGAATTTTTGACAACAAATTACAAAAATCACATTTTAATTTATTATAATACTTACTATATTTATAGTACTGTTTACATATAGTACAATTAGCAATATAGTGGCATATATTACATATTAATACTAATTTAGTATTTAATGTATTAATAAATATTAATACTTGACTATTATTTTTTAGATATATTTTAATTTTATTTATTAACATGGGAGATAGTTTATTTATTTGTGGATAATAATTAATATCTACTAATACTAGATTAGTAATACTATTTGAGTAATTTTTATTAATTAAGATTTGTCGATACTTATTTTTATGTATATTATTAATTGTTTCTAATGATGGAGTTAATGAACTTAATATTATCGGAATGTTATCTACCTTAGCTCTTAAAATAGCTAAATCTCTTACATTATAGCACCATTTATAATTTGCTTTATATAGTATATTATGTTCATCATCTACAATAATTAATCCCAACTTAATGAATGGTGCAAATAAAGAACACTTAGTACCAATTATTATTGGTATATTATTATACCAAATATTTAACCAGGTATTAAATTTTATTTTATCATTTAAATTAGAATACATAATCCCTATTGGGAAATTTATTTTATCTTCTAATAAAGATAGTAATTTAAATATTAATACTACTTCTGGTACAAGAATAAGTATTTGCTTTTTATATTTTAAAATATTTTTTATAACATCTAAAAATATCTTAATTTTATCGTTATCCTTTATATTACTAATCACTGTTACTGAAAAATTATCTATATTTTTAAATATATTAAAACTATTACCGATTGTATTTTCATTAAAAATATTGTTATAAGTTTTGTGCCATATTTTTGATATTAAAGTATTAAAGTATAATTTACATAATTTTTTTTTATGTAATATTTTTAGTATTTTAATAGATTTTTTTGAAAAGTTTATAATATTTTGATATATTGGCTGATTAGCTAAAGCGTTAAGTATTGTCTTTTCTTTCTTAGTAAGAAATAGATTTTTTTCTATAATTACCTTATTTAATTGAGTAACTACTAATGTTTGTAGTTGATCATTTATTAATTGACCATTTTTAATTTGTTTTGGTAAAACACTAAATAAAGCTAATCCAATTGGATAATGATAATATTGAGCACCCCATTTTATTATATACCACAGACTATTAGTAAATAATGATTTTTGATCAAAAATACGAATTACATATTTAATATTATTAATTAGTAATTTACTATTTACATTTATATCCGTTATAATACCAATAATATTTTTTTTACCAAATGGTACTAATACTCTAGTACCAATTATTGGATTAATATAATTAGCTACTTTGTAAACGAAAGTTTTAAATATTGGTATAGGTAAAGCAACATCAATAATCAATTTTATCCTTTACTAAATTTAGTAGAATATATAGTATAATATATAATATTATAATATATAAATTAATTGTATTAAATTTATTTTAAGGATATATATTATGAAAAAAAATGTTCATCCTAATTATAATAATATTATGGTAACATGTATTTGTGGTAATCACCTTAATATTAAATCTACTATTTGTAATAATATTAATATAGATGTATGTAATAAATGTCATCCATTTTATACTGGTAAACAAAGATTATTAGATAATATTGGTCGAGTGAGTATTTTTAATAAAAGATTTAATG
>JAOBJR010000056.1 GCA_025728395.1 Candidatus Lightella neohaematopini | reverse complement strand
TTTTTTTAACCTTAGTACAACGCCATGCTCCTTCAGCTAATACAATAAGATTAGATATACTAATTAATGGTATATTACTACTAAATGATAATCCTTGAGCTATGCTATTAATTATTCTAATTTTAGTAAAACTACCTGGTCCATTATTAAATGCTAATGCGTGTATTTCTTTTAAAGAAATATTAGAATTAAAAAAAACATTATTAATTGTTGTTAATAGATAATTAATATAATCATTATTATTTAATACAATACCACATAATATTACATTATATTTATTTATTAAAGCTACTGAATAATCAGTTGTTGAATTATTGATAATTAGTATATTCATAATTAAAATACATTATACTAATTTTAGTTGTATTTTAAATATAAATTTAATATTATTGTAACATATATGTCATTAAATTTAATCACTTTACCGTACAAAGATAATTTTTCATTATCTTTATTATTAAAATTATATAATAAGTCATGGACAATGTTATTACATTCCGGAAGAAGTAATAATCAAAATTGTCGTTATGATATTTTTGTAACTGATCCAGTAATTAAATTAGTTACATATGGAAAAGTTACCAAAATACAACATAAAAATAATATTTTATTTAGTAATGAAAATCCTTTTTTATTAGTTAATAACTATTTAAATAAATTAAAAATTAAAACTAGTTTTAATAGTGAAATACCGTTTCAAGGTGGAGCAGTTGGTATCTTTGGTTATGATTTAATACGTAATATTGAATGTATACCTACAATTGCCAAAAATGATATATATATTCCAGATATGATAGTTGGTATTTACAATTGGGCTATAATAACTGATCATAAGAAGAAAATTAATACTTTAGTTGGTTATAATAATTTAAGTAAAATATTAAGTAATATTAAAATGTTAATAAATAATAATAATATTAAAATTAATAATAATTTTTCAGTGAAATCATGGAAATCTAACATGACCTTATCTGAATATAAGAATAAATTTAATTATATTAAACAATGTTTATATTCTGGTGAATGTTATCAGGTATGTTTAGCACAACGCTTTAGTACTACATATTATGGAAACGAAGTAATTGCTTTTAATAAGTTATTAAATTATAATCAAACTCCTTTTTCAGCTTTTATAAGATTTGATAATTGTTCTATTATTAGTTTATCTCCAGAAAGGTTTATAAAAGTAAGTAATAAAAATATTACTTCTAGTCCAATTAAAGGTACTATAAGAAAATTAGATAATATTAATGATAATAATTTACAAATTACTAAATTATTAAATTCTACTAAAGATAAAGCTGAAAATATTATGATTGTTGATTTAATACGCAGTGATATTAGTAAATTATCTGTACCTGGCAGTGTATATGTATCATCACTATTGAAGTTAGAAACTTATAAATCTATACATCATATAGTTAGTACTATTAATGCTAAATTAATGCAACAGTATAGTAATCTTGAATTATTAAATTCATGTTTTCCTGGTGGATCAATTACTGGAACACCTAAATCAAAAGCTATAAATATTATAGAACAATTAGAACCTAATAGAAGAAATTTATGGTGTGGTAGTATTGGTTATATTAGCTATTGTGGTAATATGGATACTAATATTAGTATTAGAACTTTAATTATGAATAGTAATAAAATTTATTGTTCTGTTGGTTCTGGTATTGTATTAGACAGTGATATGAAATCTGAATTTGATGAAATGTTAGCAAAAGTTGATTCAATTATCCCTATATTAAGTAAAAATAATTATTATTAAGAAATAAAATGAATTATTTAAAAAATTGACTAATTTTTGCTTTTAAAATATCTATTGCTACTCTATTTTTTCCTCCTTTAGGCACGATAATATCAGCATATTGTTTAGATGGTTCAATAAATTGAAAAAACATTGGTCTAACTGTTTTTTTATATTGATATATTACTGAATCTATTGATCTACCTCGTTCATTAACGTCACGTTTGATACGTCTTACTAAACAAATATCTAGTGGAGTATCTATAAAAATAGAAAAATTCATTTCTTTTCTTAATTTTATATTAGTTAAAAGTAGTATACCTTCTAAAATTATAACTTTTTTTGGTGATAAGTATCTTGTAATTCTTGTTCTTGTATGTTCTGTATAACTATAAATAGGTATTCTAATTGGTAATCCAGATTTTAATTTATATATATGTTGTAGTAATAAATTATGATCCATAGAATTTGGATGATCATAATTTGTTTTTGTTCTTTCAATAATTTTAATATTACTCTGATCTTTATAATAACTATCCTCTGGTATAATACCTATATTATGATCTCCAACTTGTTCTCGTAGTTCTTTATATAAAGTACTAGCAATAAGACTTTTTCCAGAAGCAGAAGCACCAGTAATACCAATTATAATACATTGGTTAAATTTATTGATCATAAAATTAAATATAAAATATAAAAAATTATGCCTTATTATAGTAAATTTACTAATAAAAATGAATTAATATATATTTTATAAAAAATTTATTTTATTCTTTAAATGCATATTAAATATAATATTTTATTATTGTATAATAAAATATAGATTATTACTTTTTTATTATAATTTAAAAATTAAGTAGTTAATATATGGATAAAAAAATACTAGTAACATGTGCATTACCGTATGCTAATGGACCAATTCATTTAGGTCATATGTATGAACATATACAAGCTGATATATGGGTACGTTATCAAAAATTAATTGGTAATACAGTTTACTTTATTTGTGCTGATGAT
>JAOBJR010000055.1 GCA_025728395.1 Candidatus Lightella neohaematopini | reverse complement strand
CATATCACCATGAAAAAAACTATCTCGGAAAACTTGTGTAAGAAATATTTAAACTCCATACTCAACTAATAATTTCATATCTATACCTCATTTTTTAATTTTTTTATATTATTTATTGGCACACCGTATATACGGTCTCCATAGTTATAAAAATTTTTTTACAAAAATTAGGATAAACTTTAGGTATATACAATATTTTACTATTTTTAAAATTATTTCTTAATTTTATTGTATTAGATGTTTCTTTAAGTAAGTCTAATTTATTTAGTATACTTCGTTCGTATTCTGATATTATATCTTCTAATTTAAATCTTTTAAAACTTGAAATAATAATTATTATTAATTTAACTATTATATACATAGTACATAGGATTTATATCAATTTTAATGATTAGTAAAATATCTAGATGTATAATTTTTACAATAATCTCTTGATCATTTTTTAAACACGCAATATGTACTTGTCAATTGAAGCTGATGTTATTGGCTTATATTCAAAATTATTAAACCAAATATTAATATTATTACTTCCTATTATAGATTTTATATAATCAGCTGTAACTAATTTAGTTGACGGATTAACTTTATTCTATAACATAACTAATTGCTTAATTATACTGATTGAAAAAATATTATATCTAGTAGATAACATTTATCTAAATTTTATTCAAATTAGACCTAATTCTAGCAAAGTTAATTTTAATCTTTTACCTAAATAATTTATATTATTTTTTAAAAAGTAAAAGAACTACTTTAGTGAAAACTTAAAAATAATAGATTTATTTTTGGATATAAACTCATATAATTTATAATAAATTATTATATAAAATGTTAACAATAATCGTTTGGTATTTTTTATTAACATTAATTTTACTCATACTAAAATTAATAACTAATTATTTTAATCAATATATTAATATATAATTATGCAAAAAAAACAGCATTGATTTAAACTTATTTTTATCACTAATTATTTTATTTAGAATTATGTTGAATAGATAATAATTATAATGATTATAATTAAATTTATAAAAATAACTATTCTTAACAAGAATTATTATTCTATTAAAAAATTTTGGTTTGTATAAAGAATATGTATTACAGTAATCATTAAAATATAATAAAAAATAAATTAAATCTATATAATCTATTTTTATTACAAGATTTATTTTAGATTGATTATGATTTTTTATAAATTTAATACCACTTTCAGATAAAAATATTAAATTAACACAAGGTTTAAATAAAATTAATTTTATAATTTTATTTTTCAAATAAAAATTGAATGTTACCGGACAATAATTTTTATAAATCAAATTATTTAATATTTTTTATTAGTGCACTAGTAAATATTAAATCTTATATCCTTCATGTATTATACCTCCAGTAAGATTTACATAATTAAAATTACTAAAACCAGCATTTATAATTATAGATTTTAGTTCTTCTTAATTTGGATATGATCTAATAAATTTTATTAAATATTCATAACTATCTTTACTATTAGTAATAATTTTACCAATTAATAATATAATATTAAATGAGTAAGGATTATAAATTTTACGAAAAATATTAATTACTGGTTTTGAAAATTCTAAAATTATAATCTTAATTTTAGTATTTTATAACTAGATTTTAAAATTTGATCTTTTTTAGGAAAATTTCTTATTCCGAAAGATGCTATTATACAATCAAAAATATTTTTTGAAAATGGTAACTCTTCAGCATCTTTTAATATAATTTATATTACCCTAAAATACTACTATTTTTTAGCATATTAAAATTTATATCTAGTAATACAATTTCTCTATCATTACCAACTAACAATGATAATTTATACGTTAAATTACCAGTACCAAAAGCTAGATTTAATATTTTTTTCCATAACTTATATCACTATAATTTATTAAAATTTTTTCCATATTCTATATATACCAAATGACATAATATCATTCATTAGATTATACTTATCTATAATCTTATTAAAGATTTCAGTAATTTTATTTTTTTGTTTTTTAAGTAAAATATCTGATAATACTAAATAATTTATTATAATTTTTAATAATTTATTATGATTCTATTTCTATACGAATTTTACGCATTGCGTTTTTTTCTAGTTGTCTTACTCGTTCTGCAGAAACACCGTATCTATTAGCAAGTTCTTTTAATGTAATTCTATTATTATTATCTACTAGCCAACGAGCATAAATAATATCCCTACTTCTTTTATCTAATCTACTTAATGCTTTATTTAATTTACTGGAAGCATGATTATCCCAATTATTTTTTTCTATTACATCAGTAAAATCTGATGATTTATCACATAAATGAAGTACTGAATAATGTGATGTTTGATTATTTTTATCATCATCTTCTGAATCAGAATCAACAGTCATATCTTTTGTGAACATTCTTGATTCCATTTCAATAACATCTTTTTTAGATACACCGAGTTTTTTAGCAATAATATCTAATTCATTTTCATTTAACCATTTTATGTGTTGCTTTGTTCTACGTAAATTAAAAAATAATTTTCTTTGTGCTTTTGTGGTAGCTACTTTAACTATACGCCAATTTTTTAAAACATATTCATG
>JAOBJR010000054.1 GCA_025728395.1 Candidatus Lightella neohaematopini | reverse complement strand
TGTTATTACAGAAATTAAATATTTATCAAAATTAAATAATTTATTTTTATTAAAAATTAATATTGGTGATAAAATTATTAATATTATTTTAGATAGCAAAATAATTGATATTAATAAAGTAGTAGTTGCTCCGGTAGGAGCAACTACTATAATACATAAACATATTAGATATACTAAAATAAATGGAATATCATCAGAAGGTATTTTATGTTCATTTTTAGATTTAGGTATTAATGAATATGGTAATAATATTATAACATTACCAAATGATGCTCCAATAGGTTATGATATAAAAAAATATTTAAATTTAAATGATAATATTATTAATGTTAATATTCCGTTTAACAGAATTGATTGTTATAATGTTTTAGGACTAGCTAGAGAAATATTAATACTTAATAATATTAAATTTAATTTATTCAATTATTATAGAATAATACCGCCGAAAGTAAAAGATGTTATTAAAATTACTGTAAAAGTTCCTTGTATATGTCCAATTTATTTATCAAGAATAATTAAAAATATTAGTATCAATAATCCATTACCTATGTGGTTATTAGAAAAATTACGTAGAGTAGGTATAAAGTTAACATTTTCTATTTTAGATATTATTAATTATATTTTTTTAGAATTGGGTTATGTAGTAATGATTTTTAATAAAAATATTGTTAATAATGGAATTATAGTTCGTAAGTTAAAATCAACTGATAATATAGAACAAAATAAATTAAATTTCTTACCTAAGAATGTAGTAATTTCTAATTACAAGAAAGTGTTATCTTACTTAGAGTTATCTAATAATATTAATGATAACGTAGACATAGTTATTAATTGTGCTTTTTTTAATACTTTAGATAGTATTAATTATATTAATAAATTTACTACACATAATAATTTTAATATTATTATGAATAAATTAGATTATCATTTAGTAACTGTTGTTATAGAAAAAACTACTGAGTTGTTAGTAAAGGTATATGGTGGTATTCCAGGGCCAATAACGAGTGTAACTTATAATAAATTATTACCAAAAAGTAAACAAATAATATTAAAAAAAAATAAACTTTGTAAAATAACTGGAGTTAAAATACCTAGTTATGATGTAGATAATATATTATTTAATATTGGTTGTTTAGTTAACAAAAAAAAATATTCTTGGTATGTTTATCCTCCTAGCTGGCGTCATGATTTATTACAAGAAGAAGACTTAATTGAAGAATTAATACGTATATATGGTTTTGATAATATTTATAATAACAATAAATTAAATAATAATAAATGCATAACATTATCTAAATATAAGCTATCAACATTATTAGATCGTACCAAAATGTTATTGGTAGATAAAGGATATCAAGAAATTATTAGTTATAGTTTTATTAATAAACAATTACAAACTTTGTTATATCCAAACAAAAAGTTAGTTACATTAATTAATCCAATAAATATTAATATGTCATCCATGAGATTATCCTTATTACCTGGATTAATTCAGGTACTGATTTATAATAAAAATAGACAATTACAATGTATTCGCTTATTTGAATCAGGATTTTGTTTTTCTTATAATAAGAATTCTAAAAATAGTAATCATATTGTACAATATTTTATGTTATCAGGATTAGCGTATGGTAATTATTCATATAAACATTGGAATCTATCTAATAGATTATTAGATTTCTACGATATTAAAGGTGATTTAGAATCAATATTTACTTTAACTAATATAATGGATAATATAGAATTTAGAGTTTGTAATGATCCATTATTACATCCTGGACAAAGTGCATATATTTTTCTTAAAAATACTTATATAGGATTAATTGGAACTATTCATCCATTAATACAAAAAGAGTTATCTTTATCACATAAAGTATTAGTTTTTGAACTATTATGGAATTATATTGATAAATTTAAAAAAAATAGAAAAATTAACTTATTGTCTAAGTACCCAATTAGCTATAGAGAATTATCTATTATAGTATCAGATGATATATTATCTATTGATATTATTAAAGAATGTAAAAAATGTATTGATACTAGTTTAATTAATGTTAAAATATTTGATGTATATAAGGGTAGTAATATTTCTAAAGGTTATAAAAGTATTACTATTAGTATAAAAATACAAAATTATTCTCGTAATTTAGAAGAAAATGAAATATCTGATATTGTTAATAAGTGTTTTTTAAAATTAAAACAAAAATTTGGTGCTTATCTAAGATAGTAAGTAGATTTTTTATTGAAAATATTTTTGTACTAGTAATTAGCATTAAATACTTTAGTAAAATTTAGTAAACAAAATTATTTTATTATTTTTTAGACAATCACTATTTAATATTAACAAGTATATATAATGATAAATAAAAATGAAAAAGATATAATTAACTTAGTAAAAAAAAATATAAAATATAAAGAAGGATTTTATACTAAATTAATTAGTGATGAGCTAGAAAATGGATTAAATGAACAAGTAGTACGTAATATTTCTAAAAAAAAATG
>JAOBJR010000053.1 GCA_025728395.1 Candidatus Lightella neohaematopini | reverse complement strand
TAGATTTTGGTCCAATAAAAATAAATCCAGATTTTTCTACCTGTTCAGCAAAATTAGCATTTTCTGATAAAAAACCATAACCTGGATGAATAGCTGTTGAGTTAGTGATTTCTGCTGCAGATATAATTGCTGGAATATTTAAATAACTATTTTTAGGTTCTGGTAAACCTATACATATTGTTTCATCTGCTAAAAATACATGTTTTAGGTTTTTATCTATAGTTGAGTATATAGCTACTGTTTTAATATCTAATTCCTTACATGCTCTAAGAATACGTAAAGCAATCTCTCCCCTGTTAGCAATAATAATTTTATGTAACATTGTAATTATTTTCAAGAATTATTAATGGTTCATTAAATTCTACTGGTTGTCCATTTTTTAATAAAATATTTTTTATTATACCTGATTTTTCTGATTTAATTTGATTCATTACTTTCATTGCTTCAATGATAAATAAAATATCACCAACATTAATTTTTTGTCCTATTTGAATAAATGGTTTTGCATCTGGATAAGGTGTGTAATAGAAAGTACCTACCATAGGTGATCTTATTATATTATTTTCATTTGTATCTTCTAATTTAGTATTTGTTTGATTATTATGTTTATGTTGTTTTACTAATCTATAATTTGTATCAAAATTATTACGACTTAATTTAATAGTTTCCTGATCTTCTCTAATTTCTAATTCTAGAATACTAGAATTTTCAATTAAAGCTATTAATTTTTTTATTTTATTAATTTTCATAATATAATCCAGATTATAAAATTTATTATTTACTTATTAAGTATTTTACTGCTTTTTGCAGAGCAAAATAATATCCTTCTGATCCTAAACCTGATATTGTACCTAACGCAATATCAGAAAAATATGAGTGATTACGAAAACATTCTCTTGCGTATATATTAGAAATATGTATTTCTATAAATGGTATATTAACTGCTATTAATGTATCTCTCAATGCAATACTAGTATGTGTAAAAGCTGCTGGATTGAACAATATAAAATTAACATTATTATATGACTGTTGAATAAAATTTATTATTTTATGTTCCGCATTAGATTGAAAATAATTAAAATTGACTTTTAATTTATTTGCTAATAATTTAAGATTACGTATAATATTATCAATATTAATGTTACTATAATATTTACTTTCTCTTAATGATAAAATGTTAATGTTTGGTCCATTAATTAGTAGTATATTAAATTTATTATGCATATGTTCTTAACTATGTAGTAATTTAAAAAATTTAATTTTGTTAATATTTTACTACTTATTACACTAATATTAAAGTAATAGAGTATATATATTTTATTTTAAATTTAAAATGTATATTCAATTTATTTTTTATCTAAAAAATAAATAAATTTTAATACTTAAATTATTTATTATTTTTATTATGTTAAAAAAAATAAGAGGTATTTTTTCTAACGATTTATCTATAGATTTAGGAACAGCGAATACCTTAATATATGTTCGGGGACAAGGAATTGTATTAAATGAACCATCTGTTGTTGCTATTAGACATGATCGTATGGGATGTCCAAAAAATGTTGCTGCTGTTGGTAGTGCAGCAAAATCAATGTTAGGTCGTACTCCTGGTCATATTTCTGCTATTAGACCAATGAAAGATGGAGTTATTGCTGATTTTTTTATTACTGAAAAAATGTTACAACATTTTATTAAACAAGTTCATAGTAATAGTTTTTTTATACGTCCTAGTCCTAGAGTTCTAGTTTGTGTACCTGTTGGAGCTACTAGGGTAGAACGTAGAGCTATTAAAGAATCTGCTCAAGGGGCAGGTGCTAGAGAAGTATTTTTAATTGATGAACCAATGGCAGCAGCTATTGGTGCTGGATTACCAGTATCAGAAGCAATTGGTTCTATGGTTGTTGATGTTGGTGGAGGAACCACAGAGGTAGCAGTTATTTCTTTGAATGGGGTAGTATATTCCTCTTCGGTAAGAATTGGTGGTGATCGTTTTGATGAAGCTATTATTAATTATGTTCGTAGAAATTATGGTTCTCTAATAGGAGAAGTAACAGCAGAAAGAATTAAAAATAGTATAGGATTAGCTTGTATTAATAATAATGATGAAATTAAAACTATTGAAGTTAGAGGTCGTAATTTAGCAGAAGGTATTCCTCGTAGTTTTAGTTTGAATTCTGAAGAAATATTAGGTGCTTTACAAGAAACACTAACAGGTATTATTAGTGCTATAATGATTGCGCTAGAACAATGCCCACCGGAACTAGCTTCTGATATTTCAGAAAAAGGAATGATATTAACTGGTGGTGGTGCATTATTAGTTAATTTAGATCAATTAATTATGAACAAAACTAGTATCCCAGTAGTTATTGCTGATGATCCACTTACTTGTGTTGCTAGAGGTGGTGGTAAAGCATTAGAAATGATAGATATGCATGGTGATGACTTGTTAAATATTGAATAAAGTGAGCAAAAATTATTTCCTATTT
>JAOBJR010000052.1 GCA_025728395.1 Candidatus Lightella neohaematopini | reverse complement strand
AGAATAATGTAATTTATCTAGCATTTCTATAAAGGTATCTTCAATTAAATTATGTTTAATCATATGATTCCATACAGCTAGCTTTTCTAATTTCTCAAAAACATCACTATGTCTATAGTGTTCTAATAATTGATTAGTAGATAAATTAGATTTAGCATTACATGTATTGACTAACATAATAAATAAAATTATATCAGAAGAATTAGTATCACTTAATTCATCTAAATTCTTAACAAGAATAGATAATTTTGGTCTTTGTATTAGTAAACTTATTAATATATTAATATAATTATATTTTATTATATCTACTTTTAACAAAGTATTATTTTTATATTTTTTATAGTTAAATAATAATTTTTTTAAATAGTTATAATCCATAATACCAATTTTTTTACCTAGTTCATATATTAAAGAAATACGTATTACTTCACCTGGTATTTTATTTATTAATAATAAAGCTGAATAAATTAGTTTAATACGTGAATTTATATTATTTAAATTAAATTTAAATGATAAAATACGAAATAATACTTCTAGTAATGAGTATGCTTGTTTAATTAGTAATTTAAATTTATTAGTACCTATTTTTCTAATTAATGTATCTGGATCAGTACCTTTAGGCAAAAAAATGAAACTTATTTGCCTATTATTTGTTAAATAAGGCAAACTAGATTTTAGTGATTTCCACATAGCATAATATCCAACTTTATCTCCGTCATAACAATATATTATGTGATTAGTATGATTATAAAGAATTTTAATTTGATTATCACTTATTGATGTTCCTAATATAGATACTACATTTTTAATATTAAATTGTCTTAAAGTAACAACATCTATGAATCCTTCAACTATAATTAATTTATTTAATTTATATATGCTTTTTTTTGCTTCATATAAACCATATACATTATCTCTTTTATGAAAAATAATGTTATCATTAGAATTAATATATTTTGGGCTAATATTATTATTAATAACTCTTCCCCCAAAAGCAATTACTTGTCCATTTACATTTTTTATTGGAAAAATAATTCTATTATAAAACTTATTATATAATTGTCCGTATTTGTTGATATTTAAAATACCTAGTTTAATTAATATAGATCTATCTTCTGCATTAAAATTGAAATATTTATTAATTTCATACCAATTAAATGGAGAAAATCCTATCTCAAAAAGTGAAATAACGTAATCATTTAATCCTCTAGATTTCAAAAAATCTATTGCTTCTTTTGACATTTTATCATGTATTATTTTATGATAGTAACTGTTAATTTTATTTACTATTTCATATAATTTAGTTCTTTTTTCTATTTTAGAAGATTTATTTTTGTTGTAATTTTCATATGGTATTTTTAAATTAAACAAATTAGATAATTCTTCAATAGAACTAATAAAATCTAATTTATCATAATTCATCAAAAAATTTATAACATTTCCTCTGGCACTACAGCCAAAACAATAATAAAATTGCTTTTCCTCACTTACTAAAAATGATGGATTATTTTCTATATGAAATGGACAAAGAGAGAAAAAATTTTTTCCTTTTTTCTTTAAATTTATTTTTGTACTTATTACGTCAATTATATTAATTTGTGACAATAATTCATTTATAAAAAAGTTAGGTATGTATTTGTTCATTTAAAATAAACATTTTTATATAAAATAAATTAAAAAAATTAATACTTATTAATTCTATTAAATTTAGGATTCTCTCTTAATAATTTTTTTATATGTCTTTTTATTGCAGCTGCTTTTGCTCTTTTACGTTCAGACGTTGGTTTTTCATAAAATTCACGTCTACGTACTTCTGCTAAAATACCAGCTTTTTCACAAGATCTTTTAAATCGTCTTAATGCAACATCAAATGGTTCATTATCACGAACTTTAATTACAGGCATAATACTATTCCTCAATATCAGAAAATATTTTATATAAAATTTTTAATAATACTAGAAATATAAAATATATTAATATAAAATGATTTGAATTAACAATAATTAAATAGTAAATTATATTATTTATTTATAATAAGGTAATATGCGTATTTTAGGTATTGAGACATCTTGTGATGAAACTGGTATAGCTATTTATGACAGTAAATTAGGTATATTAATAAATAACATATATAGTCAAGTCAATACTCATAGTAAATATGGTGGAGTAGTTCCAGAATTAGCAGCACGTAATCATAACGAGAATATTATATCTTTAATAAAACATGCTTTGTTAAAAACACATTCTTCTAAAAATAATATTAATGGAATAGCATATACAGCTGGACCAGGATTAGTTGGGTCATTATTAGTTGGAGCATCGATAGCTAAATCACTAGCTTATGCTTGGAATGT
>JAOBJR010000051.1 GCA_025728395.1 Candidatus Lightella neohaematopini | reverse complement strand
CATTATCTATGCATAGTAACGTAATAATTGATATAGTAGAACAATCTAAATTACGGGGTCGGGGGGGTAGTGGTTTTTTTACATCTTATAAATGGTTAGCTACTTTAAAAAATACAGTAGATAATACTGGTTATTTAATTTGTAATGCTGACGAAATGGAACCTGGTACTTATAAAGATCGAATATTATTAGAACAACTACCTCATTTATTAATAGAAGGAATGTTAATATCAGCTTATGCCTTAAATATTAATAAGGGATATATTTTTTTACGTTGTGAATACTATAATGAATTAAATAATTTAAATTATGCAATTAATGAAGCATTAGATAATAATTTATTAGGTAAAAATATTTTAGATAGTAATTTTAATTTTGAATTAATTACTCATAGTGGGGCTGGACGTTATATTAGTGGAGAAGAAACTGCATTAATTAATTCTCTCGAAGGACGTCGAGCAAATCCAAGATATAAACCACCATTTCCTACTGATATTGGATTATGGGGAAAGCCTACATGTGTTAATAATGTTGAGACATTATGCAACATACCTGCAATAGTGTTATATGGATCTAGTTGGTATAAAAGTATTGCTATAAATAATAGTAATGATCATGGTACTAAATTAATGGGTTTTTCTGGTCATGTAAATAATCCCGGATTATGGGAGGTACCTTTTGGTATTATTGCTCGTAATTTGTTAGAAGATTATGCTGAAGGAATAATAGATAATAAAAAATTAAAGGCGTGGTTACCTGGTGGTATTAGCACAGCTTTATTATTAGATAAACATTTAGATGTACCTATGGATTTTACCCATATATCTAATGTTGGTAGTAGATTAGGAACAGCAATGGCTATTGCTATAGATGATAGTACTAATATTATAGATTTTATTTGTAATATAGAAGAATTTTTTTCGCGAGAATCATGTGGTTTATGTACTCCATGTCGTGAAGGGTTACCATGGATTGTAAATTTATTAAAATCAATAAAACAACATCAAGGTACTAAACATGATATTTTAACATTAAAACAGTTATGTTCTACTTTAATGGGTGGTAGGAGTTTTTGTGCACATGCACCTGGAGCTATTGAACCATTAAAAAGTGCAATAAAATATTTTTATTTTGAATTTAAATTAGGGTTAAAATAGTAGATACATTTATTATTATGATATAGTAACTATTTTAATGTACTTATGGTATTAAAAATGATCACTATTAATATAGATGGAAATTATTACTCAGTTAATGAAAATAATAATTTGTTACATGTTTGTTTATCTTTAGGATTTAATATTCCATATTTTTGTTGGCATCCTGCGTTGGGTAGTATTGGAGTATGTAGACAATGTGCTGTTAAACAATATAATAATCAATCTGATAATACAGGTAGTGTAGTTATGTCTTGTATGACTACAATAAATAAAAATATGATTATTTCAACTAATCATCCTGATGTTATTAATTTTAGAAAAAATATTATAGAATTAATGATGACTAATCATCCCCACGATTGTCCAATTTGTGAAGAAGCTGGAAATTGTCATTTGCAAAATATGACTATATTAAATAAACACTTTGTAAGAAGATATCGATTTAATAAACGTATACATAAAAATCAATATTTGGGTCCATTTATTAATCATCATATGAATAGATGTATTAGTTGTTATCGGTGTGTAAGATTTTATTGTAATTATGCTGGAGGTAGTGATTTTGGTGTTTATGGGGCAGGTAACAATATATATTTTGGACGTATAAATGATGGAGTATTAGAAAATAGATTTTCTGGTAATTTGGTAGAAATTTGTCCAACTGGAGTATTTACTAATAAATTATATTCTAAAGTATATGCTAGAAAGTGGGATATAAATTTAACACCTAGTGTATGTTTAAAATGTAGTATAGGTTGTAATATTAATATTGGTACTTATCTAGGCTCATTACGTTATATAGAAAATCGATATAATAATGATATTAATGGTTTTTTTCTATGTGATTTAGGTCGTTTTGGTTATTCATCAAATAGGTCTTATTTTATTCGTTATCCAATATATCGGAATATAAATAGAATGTCTTCAATTAATATTAAAGATACTATTAAATTAGTTGCTAGTTTAATGAAAAATTCTAAAAGGATTATTGGTTTAGGTTCTCCAAGAGCAAGTATGGAAAATAATTTTGCTTTAAGTAAATTAGTTGGTACAAATAATTTTTATTTAGGTATATCTCAAAACGAATATGAATTAACATTATTAGTATTACAAATACTAAACAATAGTGGTATCTATATACCATCTTTATTAGAAATAAAAAATT
>JAOBJR010000050.1 GCA_025728395.1 Candidatus Lightella neohaematopini | reverse complement strand
ATTTTTCGATCAGAATATCGTTATAAAAATAATATGAATCTTATTAAGATAAATAAGTTATATAACATTTTTAAAAAACTTATTACATAATTTTATATTATTAATCCTATTAACAATATTAAACCAATATAATTATTAATTGTAAAAGCTTTGTAATATTTTTTGTATAAATTAATTTATACTGATAAAAATATAATACTAATTAGCAAAATACTAACTAATAGTATATACTCTTATATATAAACTAAAAATTAATAATAAAGTAATTACAATTTGTAATATAATTAAATATTTCTAATTTATTAGATAACATAACAATAGATTTTATTCCTAATTTTATATCGTCATTTCTATTAATTAAAGCGTAAATACTATCATATAGTAATATCCTATCATGTTAGTAAAAAATATTAACTAACAAATTATACTATAATTACAATGCATATTACGATATACAATAAGAATTAGTAAACTAAAGTTATATCTAGTATTAATTGAGGTGTATAAATATATCTTTTCAAGAAAAAGATAAATAATCATTAATACTAATGATAAAATAGATAGTATATAATATATTTTATCTAAAACTAATACTAAAAAAAAGCAGCTACAACCAATAAAACAAAATAAAAATTAATGAAGCATATTTTATTTTTTATTTTATTATTGGTTGATAGTGGTTGGTTCTTAGTACGTTTTACAAAACAATCAAACTTGTAATCTATACAATCATTAATAACACATCTAGCTGATCTAGTTATAATTACTTCTAATATAAAAAACTACAGTATTATTAAAATTAGAAAAACTACTATTTTTAATTAATTATAATGACCATAATGTAGGCCATAGTAATATACTGATCTAGTTTGTTAATGAATACGTATTAAAGCCATAAAATAAAATTTTACTTTTAAATTTATTAATAAAAATTTGTAATTATTGTTTAATAAAATATTTTAATACTAATGATACTGGAGGATAAATTCCATGCCACAAAAAAAATGAATACGCAGCTTGATAGATTAACATACCAATACCATCATAATAACTAATTTTTTCTTTACGACGTTTTAATAATACAGATTTATAATTATTATGATAGTACAAATCATAAAATTTAGCAGTTTTTTTAGTAACAGTTGATAGTTTAATTATGTTAAAATCTAATACAATCGGGGTAGCGTTAATCACTAAATCATAGTTATGTTTATTCGTATATTGTATTGGTAATAATATAATATTACATGTTGGATCTAGTTGTTTATAAAAATTATATAGATTTATTGCTCTATTAATATTTCTATTAGAAATAAATATTTTACATCCATAAGACAATAAAAACATTATTATAATTTTAGCTGCTCCTCCAGCTCCAATTAATAATATATTACTATTATATTCTAA
The DNA here is from genome assembly GCA_025728395.1 of Candidatus Lightella neohaematopini. Classification (GTDB taxonomy): domain Bacteria; phylum Pseudomonadota; class Gammaproteobacteria; order Enterobacterales; family Enterobacteriaceae; genus Lightella; species Lightella neohaematopini_E. The sequence goes on along the minus strand of JAOBJR010000050.1, from coordinate 876 downwards.
TAACCTTAATCTTATTAAATCATTTATTAATCCAATACCATCAGTATTATCACCAAATAATGTTCCGTCTTTTTGTTTTTTTATTGTATTTACTACTTTAGTAATATTACTAATATAACTAGCATTGTCACATAATTTAATTGCGTGTTCTTTAAATGGAGAAGTAATATTTATTCCTAATCCACCATTAGCAAAAAAATTATTTATTATCATATTAAAATTATTTTTTGATACTAATATTTTTGTATATTTACAAAACTTAATATTTGTTAGTGATGCAAAAATACTATATATTAATGGAGATTTACTATGTTTTATTGGGTTACCTAATACAGCAAAATTATACATTTTATTAATCACGAATAATAGTATTACTTATAGCATCATAAATTTTAGTAGGATATAATAGTTTACCAACAGTATAGTTCATAATTACTACTTTTGATCCAAATAATTTATACACTTCATTTACAGTACGAGCTGGTGATTGTTGACTAATATTAGCGCTAGTAGATACTATTGCTTTACCAAATTTTTGACAAATTAATTTAATAGGTAGAAAATTGCTTATACGTACCACTAATTTAGTATATTTTCCAGTTAACCAAACCGGGGTACTATTATTAACTGGTAATGCCCAACTTATTGGCCCTGGCCAACTAGAAAATAGTTTTTTACGTATATCAATAGTTATTTTTGTTTCATCAATATATTTTTTTATTTGCTTATAATGTGAAGCTACTAATATTAATCCTTTTTCAATTGATCTATTTTTTAATGTTAATATCTTTTTTACTGCTATTTCATAATCAGGATCACATCCTAATCCAAATACTGATTCGGTAGGATAAGCAATTATTTTTTTATTTTTTAATG
>JAOBJR010000049.1 GCA_025728395.1 Candidatus Lightella neohaematopini | reverse complement strand
ATTAAAATATAATGTTGCTAACGAGAACATTATAAAAACTTATAATAAGTTAATATCATGTTTAAGTAATAATAAAATGTTAAAAACATTAAAATTTAGTAATGAAGAAAAAAATATTGTTAATAGTCTAAATTTTATTACTTTAAAACCAATGATTTATATTTTTAATTGTGATGATGTTAAAATTAATACAAAAAGTAGGTTAAATATTGTTAATTATAGTAAAGATACAGTAATAAATATTAATTTTTTGAAAGAAAAAAATATTAATAATATAATTGAAAAATCTATGTTAAATGAAGTAAATTTCAGCATATATCACGAAATATTAAATAAATATAATTTAGTAAAATTATTCACGACAACACTTAATTTATTAAATATAATTACCTTTTTTACTTTTAACGATAAAGAAGTAAAATCTTGGATAATAAAAAAGGGGACCACAGCACTAGATGCTGCTAAAAAAATACATTCTGATATTTATAATGGTTTTATAAAAGTTAAAGTAATAAATTACAATAAATTTATATTAATTAATAATAATATTAAAAAAACAAATTACATTCCATATTCAATTTACAATAAATATTATTCTATAACTGATGGGGATATATTAAAATTTGTATTTCGCTAGTTTTTTAACAGTAGGCTACTAATTTTTAATAACTTTGTAAGTTAATATAATCTATTATATACTATATAAAAGCCTAACAATTTTAATATGTAATTAAAATTATTAATAGTAATTTATGAAAATTAACAATTATTATAAACAATATCTTACAAAGTTATTAAAAATACCTCAATCATCTAGCAAAATTAAATTGTTATTTTCACCAACTGATTTTAATAAAGAACTAATATATTCTATTAATAAAGCAAGATGTAGAATCTATATAGTATTATTATATTTTGATTGTGATCGTAGCGGTAGATTAATATTAGATACTTTATATAAAGCTAAAAAAAATTACTATAACCTCGATATAATAATTATAGTTGATTTACATCGTGCTAAAAGAAATAGATTAGGTAATATTGATACAGTAACAAATATCGATTGGTATTATTACATAGCACAAATAAATTCAGATATAGAAATTCCAATATACGGAATTCCAATTAGTAATAAAGAATATCTTGGAGTTTTTCATTTAAAAGGATTTATTATTGATAATAAAGTAATTTATAGTGGTGCTAATATTAATGATGTTTACTTAAATAAATTAAATTATTGTAGATATGATCGTTATAGAATTATTAAAAATAAATTATTAGCTGATACATTAGTTAATTATATTAATCAATATCTATTAACTGCAAAAGCAATTAATAGATTAAATAATATTAATAATAAAAAAATTATTATTAATAATATTTATAAATTACGAAAAACTTTAAGAACAGCAAATTATCATTATTTAGGTACTATTAATTATAATAAATTATCAATTATTCCATTAATTGGTTTAGGTAAATTTAATCTCTTAAATAAGACTATTTACCATCTTATTTATTCCGCCAAAAAAAGAATAATTTTATGTACTCCGTACTTTAATATACCCAATATACTATTTAATAGTATTGTTGATGTATTAAATCTTGGTATAACAGTAGAAATTATTGTTAGTGACAAAACAGCTAATGACTTTTACGTTTCTAAAAAAAATAATAATTTTCATATAATGAATATTATACCATATTTGTATGAAATAAATCTTCGCAATATTATGATAAGGTTACAAAATTATATTAATCATGGATATTTAGTAATTAAAGTATGGAAAAATCAATGTAACTCTTTTCATATGAAAGGTATTTGGATTGATAATGAGTGGTGTATGTTAACTAGTAATAATTTTAATATGAGATCATGGAGATTAGATCTAGAAAATGCGTTACTAATTTATGATCCACAACAATCTTTAACTAAAGAAAATAATATAGAATTAAATAATATTAATAATTATACAAAATTAATTAAACATTATAATGATATACAAATTATTTCTGATTATCCTAGTAAAGTACGTAATTTAATAAACAAAATACAAAAAATTAATCTTGATAAGATAATAAAATTTTTAATATAAAAACCTGATAATTTCCTACTCTCACATAGAATTACTCTACACTACCATCGGCACCACAACATTTAACTTCTGAGTTCGGAATGGATTCAGGTTGGTCTATTGCGTTATCATTATCAGGTTTATAAATTTATAAACAACTTAGGTGTTATAAGGTTAAATTCTCACGGGCAATTAGTATCAGTTAGC
>JAOBJR010000005.1 GCA_025728395.1 Candidatus Lightella neohaematopini | reverse complement strand
CATAAAATGCAAGAATATATTAATATTTTTACTGATGGATCATGTATTAATAACCCTGGTAAAGGCGGATATGGAATTATAATTAAATTAAAAAATAAAAGTGTTATACTTAGTGGTGGTTACAGATTAACAACTAATAATCGTATGGAATTAATTAGTATTATTGTATCATTACAGTCAGTATTAAATTTAAATAGTAATATTACAGTATATACTGATAGTATTTATGTACAACAAGGTATAACAAAATGGATATATGTATGGAAGACTAATAATTGGTATAATAGTAAAAATAAAATTATAAAAAATATTGATCTTTGGCAAAAATTATTTTTTTTACAATCTAATTTTTTAATAAAATGGATTTGGGTTAAAGGACATAGCATTTGTAGTGAAAATAATTATTGTGATAAATTAGCTTACTATATGGCTAATTATAAACCATATTTAATAGATACTAATTACGAAAAAAATATTTTATGTTAAAAATAACAGCA
>JAOBJR010000048.1 GCA_025728395.1 Candidatus Lightella neohaematopini | reverse complement strand
CATGATGATGGTACTATTAAAATCGCTGCATGTAACTATAGTCAAGCTGACATGGCAATAAAACGTATTTATGAACTTATTAAAGATATAGAAGTTGGTCAGATATATGTTGGTATTGTAATACGTATTGTAAATTTTGGTATAATTTTTAGTATAAAAGGTAAGGAAGGATTAGTTCATATTTCTCAAATTACTAATAAACATGTAAAAAATATTAGTGATTTTGTTAAAATAGGACAAAAAATACCAGTAAAAGTATTAGAAGTAGAACGTAATGGTCGTATTCGTTTAAGTATGAAAGCAGTTAATTAATTATTTTAGTTGTAATCTAACTATATTATTATGATATAATTATAAATTATATTTGTTATTGTATAAATTAGTAATACTAATAATACTATTCATGAAACGTTTATTTTTAATTGTTATTGATTCATTAGGTATTGGTTCTACAAATGACGCAAATAAATTTGGTGATATTGGTGCTAATACATTAGGTCATATTGCTGAGTATTATTATTATAATAAACATAAAATTCTAAAAATACCTAATTTATCATCTTTAGGTCTAGTAAAAACTATTCAGTATGCTACTAATTATTATCCTATAGGCATGAATTTACAAACAAATGTTATTGGTAGCTATGCTTATGCTAGTTCGTTAGCTACCGGTAAAGATACAATATCTGGGCATTGGGAAATAGCTGGTATATTAGTACCAAGTTGGCATTATTTTGATAAACTAAATAATAGTATTCCTGATAGTTTATTAAATTTAATTTGTGAAATGAATAATTTATCTGGAATTTTAGGTAATTGTCATGCATCAGGTACTGAAATAATTAAAAAATTAGGTGAAGAACATATTATTACTGGTAAACCAATTATCTATACTTCAGCAGATTCAGTATGTCAAGTAGCTTGTCATGAAAATATATTTGGATTATCTAATTTATATAAATTATGTATTAGTATAAGAAGTATACTAAATAGTAGTGCTTATAATATTAGTCGAGTAATAGCTAGACCTTTTACTGGTAATAATGCTAATGATTTTATAAGAACTAAAAATCGTTGTGATTTATCATTGATTCCGCCATCAGTTACTGTATTTCAAAAATTTATTAAAGAAAAAAATGGTACTGTCGTATCAATTGGTAAAATTGCAGATATATATGCTCATGTAGGTATAAATAAACATATTAAAGCTTATGGTATAAACAATTTATTTAATAAAATGGTATCAGAAATTAATACAGCTAAAAATAATACTATTATATTTACTAATTTTGTTGATTTTGATGAATTATATGGTCATAGAAGAGATATTATTGGCTATGCTTTAGCTTTAGAATTATTTGACTATAGATTATCTGAAATAATATCTAAAATGAAAAATAATGATATGCTTATTATTACAGCCGATCATGGTTGTGATCCTACTTGGTACGGTACAGATCATACTAGAGAATTTGTACCAATATTAATTTATGGTCCTAGAATTAAATCTAGGTATTATGGTTATCGCAATTCTTTTGCTGATATTAGTCAAACAATAGTAAAGTATTTTAATCTATCACCAATGAGTTATGGTACATCAATTTTATAAATTAAAAAGGAAGCTGTATGACAACAACACATATTAATGCAAAATATGGTGATTTTGCTGATGTTATATTAATGCCAGGTGATCCTATGCGAGCAAAGTATATAGCAGAAAAATTTTTTACTAATTATCGTGAAGTAAATAATGTTAGAGGTATGTTAGGTTATACTGGTTATTATAAAAATAAAGTTATGTCAGTTATGGGACATGGTATAGGGATGCCATCTTGTTCTATTTATGTCAGAGAATTAATAGTAGATTTTGGTATAAAAAAAATTATTCGTGTTGGTTCTTGTGGTGCTGTAAAACATGAATTAAATTTAAGAGATATTATTATTGGTATGGCAGCTAGTACAAATTCTAAAATTAATCGTATACGTTTTATGGATAATGATTTTTCTGCTGTAGCTGATTTTAATATGCTTTGTAATGTAGTGAATGTTGCTAATATTCTTAATATTAAAATTCATGTAGGTAGTATTTTCTCTACTGATTTATTTTATATACCTGATTATAATAAAAAAAAATTATTAAATACGTTAAATAAATATGGTATTTTAGGAATTGAAATGGAAGCAGCTGGAATATATAGTATCGCGGCTGAGTTAGGAGCTAAAGCGTTAGTAATTTGTACTGTTTCTGATCATGTTTTTAAAAAAACTAG
>JAOBJR010000047.1 GCA_025728395.1 Candidatus Lightella neohaematopini | reverse complement strand
GGTGATAATCGTGATAATAGTTTTGATAGTCGTTATTGGGGATTTGTTTCAGAAAAAGATATTATCGGAAAAGCTATATTTATATGGTTTAGTTTAAATGAGTGTAATAGTAATATCTTTAATAAGATTAGGTTGGATAGATTGGGTATTTTAAAATAAAATGAATAAAAACATTAATAATTTACAATATAAATTAGGATATTATTTTAGTCAATTAAATCTATTAATACAAGCTCTTACTCATAGGAGCGCTAGTTTAATACACAATGAACGTTTAGAATTTTTAGGTGATTCTATATTAAATTATATTATTAGTAAAATTATTTATAACAGATTTTTAGATCTTAATGAAGGTAGTTTAAGTCAAATTAGATCTATATTAGTTTGCAGTAATACACTAGCAGAAATAGCTAATGAATTAGAATTAAGTAATTATTTGTATCTTGGATTAGGTGAAATTAAAAATAATGGATTTAATAGAGTTTCTATATTAGAAAATACATTAGAAGCCATTATAGGTAGTGTATTATTAGATAGTAATAATATTACTATTGTTGAAAATATTATTCTAAAGTTATTTAATAATAGAATTAGTAATATTAATCCATATCATAAAAAAAAAGATTCAAAAACTATGTTACAAGAGTATTTACAGAGTCAACATTTACCATTACCTACTTATAAAGTAATTAAGGTACTGGGTAGTGCTCATAAACAAAATTTTATTGTACATTGTCAGACTAATTTATTAAATAATCCAACCATAGGTAACGGTAGTAGTCGTCGCAAAGCAGAACAAGAAGCTGCTAAAAAAACATTAAAGTTAATTAATATATCTATTTAAATAAATTATGTATTATTACGGTATTGTTATTATTATTGGTAGAGTAAATGTAGGTAAATCAACAATATTAAATAAATGTATAAAAAAAAAATTATCAATTACATCTCATAAAATATGTACTACTAAAACTAATATTATTGGTATTTATAATAATACTAATTATCAAATATTATTTATTGATACCCCCGGTATAAATAATAAAAATATTAGTAATATTTCCAAACAATATAATATTATAAATAATGTAGATATAATTTTGTTAGTTATAAATAATTATTGGACTAAATACGAAGAATTAATTTTAAATTATTTAAAAAAATTAGATAAATTAATTTTACTAGTTATAAACAAAATTGATTTCTTTAAACAAAAAAGTGATCTATTACCGTACTTATCTTTTTTAGATAAAAAATATAGTTTTAGTAATATAATTCCAATTTGTGCTAGAAAAAGTAGTAATATTAATATGTTACTAGAAATTATACGTAATTATATACCAGTTGGTAAGCCAAAATTTCCTAATTATATTATTACTAATCAATCACATAAATTTATTTTATCTGAATTAATACGTGAGAAAATAATAAAATTCTTAAATAAAGAATTACCATATACTACCAAAGTAAAAGTTATTTATACTAATGAATTAAAAAATACTTATAATATATTTGCTATAATATATGTGAAAAATAATAATCAAAAAAAAATTATTATTGGTAATGGAGGTTTTTTAATCAAAAAAATTAATTTTTATGCCACAAAAGATATAGAAATATTTATTAATAAAAAAGTAAATTTGATTTTATCAATAAAAATTTAATTTTTTAGGATAACTAATGAAAATAAAACAAAATGCATTTGTTTTACATCGTTATTTATATAAAGAAACTAGTTTAATTTTAGTTTGTTTTACTGAATACTATGGTTTAGTAAAATTAATAGCTAATGGTGCTAGATCTCCCCGTAGTAATTTTAGAGGTATATTACAACCATTTATGCCATTAATAATTTACTATGGAGGAAAAGGTAATATAAAAACATTGTATAAAGCTGAACAAATTTCCGTTATCATACCTATAACTGGTAATATGATATATGGTGGTTTGTATTTTAATGAATTAATATTAAAATTAATAACATATGATTGTAATCATTTAACATGGTTTCATAAATATTTATATTTTTTAAAAGTTTTAGCTAGTACAAACAATTCATTAAAATATGTTGTTTGTTGTTTTGAGTTATCATTACTAAAATATTTAGGTTGTGATATTAATTTAATG
>JAOBJR010000046.1 GCA_025728395.1 Candidatus Lightella neohaematopini | reverse complement strand
CATTATTCTTTTATTAAAAAACTTTATTTAACCAATTATTAATTTTTTTATATATACCTGTACTGTCTAAACCTAAATTAATTTGTATTTGTTTTTGATCACCATGATTAATAAATAAATCTGGTAATCCTATATTTAATACTTTTATAGACAACTGATTATACATAATAAATTCATTAACAGCACTACCAGCACCACCTATAATACTATTTTCTTCAATAGTGACAAAAATTTTGTGACTATAGGATAATTCTTTAATTAATGAAGTATCTAATGGTTTTACAAATCTCATATCTACTAAAGTAGTATTAAGTTTATTAGCAACTATTAATGCTTGTGTTAATAATGTACCAAAATTTAATATTGCTATATTAGTTCCATAACGATGGATTATACCTTTACCTAAAGGTATTTTATATAATTTAGTTATTTTATTAATTCCAGTAATTGTTTTTTTTGGATAGCGTACCACACTAGGATTAGTTTGGTGTTGATAACCAGTATATAACATTAATCTACATTCATTTTCATCGCTTGGGGTCATAATAATAATATTAGGTATACATCGTAAATAGGATAAATCAAATGACCCTTGATGAGTTTTACCATCAGGTCCTACTATCCCACCCCGATCAATAACAAATAAAATAGGAATATTTTGTAATGCTACATCATGAATAATTTGATCATAAGCTCGTTGCAAAAAAGTTGAATAAATAGATACAACTGGTTTATAACCACCAATTGATAATCCTACAGCAAAAGTTACAGCATGTTGTTCAGCAATAGCTACATCAAAAAATTGTTTTGGATATTTACAAGAAAAATTATTCATACCTGATCCATAACTCATAGCAGGAGTAATAGCAACTAATTTATTATCTTTAGCTGCAGTATAACATAACCAATCACCAAAAATATTAGAGTAAGTAGTAGTACTATTTTTTAATAGTAAATTATTATTCAATATACTATATTTGGGTATTGAATGCCAATTAATTGGATCTTGTTCTGCTGGTAGATAACCATAACCTTTAACCGTTACCAAATGTAGTAATTGTGGACCAGACTTTAAACGTAAAATATTTAGTATTTTAATTAATTCTTTTAGATTATGTCCATTAACAGGACCAATATAATTAAATCCTAAATATTGAAATAAATTAACTTTTTTATTAGTATATATATTATTGTATTGTGATATGTTAGTAGTTTGTTGCATTATCTCACTTATTTTTTTTATATTGTTGTATTTTTTAATATTTAATAAATAATTATTAAGAGCTCCAATATTATTAGAAATAGACATACCATTATCATTTAATATTATTAATATATTTGGTTTGATATCACCAGTATGATTTATTGCTTCAAAAGCCATTCCTGCTGTTATTGCTCCATCTCCAATTATACACACCACGTGTCTATTTTTATATTGTTTTTTCATAGCTATTGCTATTCCAGAACCAACACTAATAGAAGTAGATGAATGTCCAACTGTTAATACATCATATTCACTTTCTTCTCTTGACGGAAATGGATGTAATCCATTAATTTGTCTAATAGTTTTCATAAAATTACGTCTATTAGTAATTATTTTGTGAGGATAAGTTTGATGACCAGTATCCCAAATTAAAAAATCTATTGGAGTATTATAGACATAATGTAAAGCAACAGTTAATTCTATTACACCTAAGCCAGAAGCAAGATGACCACTAGATTGATTAACAGTATCTAATAAGAATTCTCTTAATTCATAACATATAATATTAAGATCTTTGATTGATAATCTACGTAGTTCTATAGGATTATTAATATTAGCTAATATTGTATATTTATTTTTTTTTATCATCACGATTATTATTATATAATAAATATTATTAAACTATCATAATAAGTAACTATATTAGTTAACTATATAGTTTAAATAAACTTATCACCATAACGTTAATAATTATTATTAATAATATTAAGTTCTTTGTATTTTATCATATTAAATAATTTTATATTTTCATAGACATATAAATTATTTAATCTTGCATATTTTATAATATAACCATTTATATAGTCTATTTCT
>JAOBJR010000045.1 GCA_025728395.1 Candidatus Lightella neohaematopini | reverse complement strand
GAACCGAAAATATTGGTGCTCGCCGTTTACATACTGTATTAGAAAGATTAATGGAAGACATATCATATGAAGCTAGTGAATGGAGTGGTAAAAAATTATCTATTGACGCAAATTATGTTCATAATCACTTAGATTCATTAATATCTAATGAAGATTTAAGTTTATTTATTTTATAGTTAAGATAAATTAATTTATCTTAATTAAAATCTTATAATTAGATGAAAAATAATATAATTATTATAATAATTCATATGTAAAAATTAACTAATAGTTATTATTAATTTTAATATTTAACTAAAAAATTTACAGTATTATTTCAAAAATTACTTATTTAGTATTAAGGAATAATAATGAGAAATTTATTAATTATAAGTAATTGGAAACTACATGGTAATAAATATTTAATTAATCATTTTATTAATAAGATTAGTTGTGTAATAAAAAATTGTAATTTTTCTATAGTTATAGCCCCACCGTTACTATATCTAGATTATATGCAACAAATAATTAAGTTTTATAAGTGTGATAATTGTATTTTATTAAGTGCACAAAATATTGATATACATAATTATGGTTCTTTTACTGGAGAAATTTCTGCTAAAATGTTGAAAGATATTGGTGTAAAGTATGCGATTGTAGGTCATGCTGATAGAAAAATTTTTCATAAAGAAAATAATAATATAATATTAAAAAAATTTAATATTCTAAAATCAGAAGGTATTTTCCCAATATTGTGCATTGGAGAAACTGAAAGAGAATATCAAAATAACCAAACAATAACAATTTGTATTAAACAAATAAATAATATTATAAATAATTTAGGTATTCTAGCTCTTCAAGATACCATAATTGCTTATGAGCCAATTTGGGCAATTGGTAATAATATTATTATTAATCCAACTTATATACAAAAAATACATAATGCTATTAGAAATTATTTAATGCAAATCAATTATAAAATAAGTAAAAATATTATTATTCAGTATGGTGGTTCTGTAAATTTTACTAATATATTAAATCTTTTAAAACAACCAGATATTGATGGAGTATTAATTGGTAAAGCATCATTAGATACAGAAAATTTTATTAAAATACTTAATGCAATAAATAATAATTTTATTCCTTCTGTGGCAAATATCTAAGTAGTGCCATCATTGTCCGATAAGGATTCTTATTTTTATATAAAATACGATAAATAGCATTTATAATTGGTATATGTACATTATATTTTTTTGATAAACTTATAATAGTTTTAATATTATAATATCCTTCTATTATTTGTCCTACTTTATTTTTCGCTTCTTTTATATTATAACCTTGAGCTATTAATAAACCAAAATATCTATTACGTGACTTATTAGTAGTACAAGTTAATATTAAATCACCTAAGCCAGATATACCAAGTAAAGTATTTAATTTAGCGCCTAATTTTATTCCTAAATTAATAATTTCTTTAAATCCTTTAGTAATTAACACTGATTTAATATTATTACCTAACCCAACGCCATCAGAAATACCTACTCCTATTGCAATAACATTTTTTACTATTCCTCCAAGTTGGACACCCACAATATCATAACTATAGTATACTCTAAAAATCTTATTACTATGTAATGTTTTTTTTAGATATGAAATTAAATTATAATCACTACTAGCTACAGTAATAGCAGTAGGTAATCCTATAGCTAATTCTATAGCAAGAGTTGGTCCAGAAATTATAGCAATTGATATATTTTTTTTTAATTTTTTTTGAATTACCTTATACGGTAATTCATTATAACTATATCTTATTCCTTTAGTTCCTAAAATAATATTTGTATCATCTTTAATATATGGTTTAATTATATTAATAGTACTAATTAAAAAAATACTTGGTACAGCAATAATTATATATTTATTCTTAATAAATAAGTTTTCTATTGAAAATTCAATTTTTAAAGTTTTTGGAAATATTATATCTGGTAATGAATATGTATTACAACGAGAAATATTTAACTTATTTAATTTATTAATATTATTACT
>JAOBJR010000044.1 GCA_025728395.1 Candidatus Lightella neohaematopini | reverse complement strand
TAGAAAATTGTACTCTTGCTCCACCAAAACAAAATATTATTTTGTAATTTAAAGGTATATTTAATAATTCTCGTAAATATTTCTTAGTATTTTCTACTATAGAAATAAAATAATTACTACGATGATTAATTTCCATTATAGATATATTTTTATTATTCCAGTTAAATAAATCTTGTTTTATTTGTTTTAATACAGTATACGGAATCATTGCTTGACTAGCACTGAAATTAAATATTTTATTATATAACATAGCACAAAATTATCTATCTTTTAGAGAATTGAGGACGACAACGAGATTTTTTTAATCCAACTTTTTTCCTTTCTACAATACGAGAATCTCTAGTAATAAACCCTAATTCACGTAATTTACAATATAAATTACTATTATAAGTTATTAATGCACGAGAAATTCCATGTTTAATTGCATTTGCTTGTCCTAAAATACCACCACCTTTAACCGTTATATATATATCAAATTTATCTAGTAAATTAACTATATTTAGTACATGATTAATTGTAAAAATAATTATTTTTTTATTGCAGCATTGATTAACATCAATACTATTAATCGTAATTTTATTGTTTCCTTCTTTTAAGAAAACTCTAGCAACAGCACTTTTTCTACGTCCAGTACCATAATAATGTATAGAAGACATAACAATATTCCACTTTATAAATTAAATATTTTTGGTTTTTGTGATATATGTTTATGATTTTTATCTAAATAAATTCTTAGTTTTTTAATTATATTCTTTTTTAAAGAGTTACGGGGTAACATACCACTAACAGCATGTGATATAATATATTTTGGATTTTTTATAAAAAAATCTTTAAATGATTTTTTTTTCAAGCTACCAATATAACCAGTATGCTTATAATACATTTTATTTTTGTATTTATTACCAGTAACAATTATTTTATTAGCATTAATTACTATAACATGGTCACCAGTAACTAAATTAGGTAAATAATTAACTTTATGTTTACCAATTAGTAAGTTAGCAATTTTACTAGCAAGGCGTCCTAGTACTTGATTTTCTGCATCAACTAAGTACCAACAACAATTATTATTTCTCATATTAAATATAATAACAAAATAAAAACATTAAATTAATTAAATTAACAATTTAACATTATTTTTATATATTATCAACAAATTAAATTATTGTTTTTGGTTTTTTAATTTTTAATTTATATTTATATAATGTATATTAATTATTAAAAAATAATAATTTAGCTTAGATAAAATTTAACGTAAATATTAACTAATAAAAAAGGCTAATTATATATGAATATAGTATTCTCATTAATTAAAGTATTTATAATTACTACTATTATTTTACTTGGTAACGTTAGTGTTTATGCATCTTTTCCTTTAATTAATATAAATAACTCTAATAACATTCCTAGCTTGTCATCTATGATAAATAAAGTATTACCAGCAGTAGTTAATATGCATATAGAAGGTACGCAAATTATTAGACAATCGATTTTGCCTAAAGAATTTAGATATTTTTTCGGCCCTAATATACCTAATAGCAATAGTATACGTCAATTTGAAGGGTTAGGATCTGGTGTAATTATAGATGCTAATAATGGTTACATTATTACTAATAATCATGTGATACATAATGCTGATAAAATTAAAATTCAATTACATGATGGAAGAGAATTTTATGCTAAGTTAGTTGGATGTGATGATAAGACTGATTTAGCTTTATTAAAAATATCTAATCCAAATAATTTAACAGAAATTAAAATAGCTGATTCTGATAATTTAAAAGTTGGTGATTTTGTTATTGCAATTGGTAATCCTTTTGGTTTAGGTCAAACTGTAACATCAGGTATTGTTTCCGCTCTTAGCCGTAGTGGATTAAATTTAGAAGGATTAGAAAATTTTATA
>JAOBJR010000043.1 GCA_025728395.1 Candidatus Lightella neohaematopini | reverse complement strand
GGGTTAGGTGTACGTTGGGAATCTCATATCTATAATGGATATAAAGTTCCTATATATTATGATTCCATGATTGGAAAACTCATATGTTTCGGTGAAAATCGAAATATTTCTATTTCACGTATGAAAAATGCTTTAAATGAATTAATTATAGATGGGATAAATACAAATATTAAATTTATTAATTCAATTATTAATAATAATTATTTTCAACAACAAGGTATGTTTAACATAAAATATTTATAATTTTATTATATATTAAATTAATATATAACTTTAAATTATTTCATAATTAATTTAACTTGTGTTAGTTCTATTCGTTTTGCTAAATGAGTAAACGAATTAATTTTATTAGTAATTAATTTAGAATAATTAACATGATTAACCCATACTAATTTAGTATTAAGAAATAATTCTGTTTTTTCTACTAAAGTAGGTAAAATAGGTTTAAGATAAGCCATAATAATAGCAAATAAATGTATACCCATAGAACAAATATCTTGTAAATCATGATAATTATCTTTTTTTGTTAACAACCATGGTTTATTATTATGAATAAAAATATTAGCTAAATCAGCTAAATATATAATTTTTCTTATTACTAAACTAATATTTAGTTGTTCAAAAGCTACTTGAATATCATCAGATGAATTAATAAAAATATTATTTAGTGTTTGATCAAATATTTTTTTTGATAAATATCCACTAAATTTATCTGTTATAAATCTGGCACTTCTCGCCGCTAAATTAATTATTTTATTAATAATATCATTATTAATTTTTTGTACGAATTCTTCTAAATTAAAATTAATATCGCTAATACCTAATGTTAATTTGCTAGCATAGTAATAACGTAAATAATCAGCGTCTAATACAGATAAATATGAATTAGCTGTAATAAAATTATTTTTTGATTTAGATAATTTTTCTCCATTAATATTAACATGTCCATGTACAAATAATTTACTAGGTTTACGAAAATTAATACTATGAAGAATTGCAGGCCAAAATAAACTATGAAAATATACGATATCTTTACCAATAAAATGGTATAAATATGTATTAGAATGTTCACACCAAAATTCATAGAAATTAACGTTACTATTTTTTTGACAAAAATTTTTAAAGGTACTTATATAAGCAATAGAAGCATCTAACCATACATAAAAATATTTATTAACTTCTTCAGGTATCAAAAAACCAAAATAAGGGGCATCTCTAGATATATTCCATGGTTTTAATCCAACATTAAACCATTCTTTAATTTTATTTATTATATAATAATCTACAACACCAGAATTAATCCATTTATATAACATATTATTAAATATTGGTAAATCAAAAAATAAATGTTTAGACATACGTATTTCTGGAGTTGTATTAGATAGTATAGATTTAGGATTTATTAGTTCTAGTGCATTGTATGTAGTACTACAAATTTCACAAAAATCACCATATTGTTTAGAAGAAAAACATTTAGGACAAGTACCAATAATAAATCGGTCTGGTAAAAATAAATTATGTTTAGCATCATATAATTGAGCAATTATATTACTGTATATTAATTTTTTTTGTTTTAATTTTGTATAAATATTAATTAATAATTCTTTATTTTCAATGCTATGTGTTGAATAATAATTATCATAATTGATATTAAATCTATATAAATCATTAGTATGTTCTAAATACATTTGATGAATCATATTATCTATAGATAGACCTAATTTTTTTGCATGCAATACAATTGGTGTTCCATGAGCATCATCAGCACAAATAAAGTAAACTGTATTACCAATTAATTTTTGATAACGTACC
>JAOBJR010000042.1 GCA_025728395.1 Candidatus Lightella neohaematopini | reverse complement strand
GGTTATTATCATTTTTTCTTGCTAATGGTGATACTTCAATTGGATAATCAGTAATAAATATTGGTTTAATTAAATTATGAATAACCTTTTTATCAAAAATTTCTGACTGAATATGTCCTACACTCCAATTTTTATGTACTTTAACATTAATTGATTTAGCTAATTTAGTAATTAAATATAAATCTTCTAAATTATACATATCAACATTTTGGTAATGACAAATTGCATCCTTCATAGACATTCTAGTAAATGGTTTACTAATATCAATATATTCTTGATTTAATAATAATTTTTGATCACCTAAAATAGTAATGGCTAATGTACGTATTAATTCTTCTAATAATAAAATTAGATCATTATAATCTGCGTAAGCTATATATAATTCTAACATAGTAAATTCTGGATTATGATATGGAGATAATCCTTCGTTACGAAAATTTTTACCAATTTCAAAAACTTTTTCAAAACCACCAATTATTAATTGTTTTAAATACAATTCAGGAGCAATACGTAAGTACATTTTAGTATGTAATGTATTATGATATGTAATAAATGGCTTTGCAATTGCTCCATCAGGATTAATTTGCATAATTGGGGTTTCCACTTCAATAAAATCACGCTTTATCATAAAATCACGAATTTTTGCTATTATTAATGATCTAGTATGAAATAATTTATAAACTTTATCATTTGTAATAAGTTCTAAATATCGTTGGCGATAACATTTATCTTGACTAGATAAACCATAAAATTTATTTGGTAATGGTCTTATTGCTTTAGTTAACAAAATAATATTTGTACATTTTATTGATAACTCTCCACTATTAGTTTTAAATAAAATACCTTTTACACCAATAATGTCTCCCAAATCAAAATCCTTAAACAGTTTATATTGTTCATTTGATATATTATTATAAGCTACATAAATTTGTATTTTTCCTTTAGGATCTTTAATAACAATAAATGATGCCTTACCCATAACACGTTTATTTATAATTCTACCGGCAATTTTTACGCTAATATTAAGTTTTTCTAATTCATTACGGGTTTTATTAAAAAAATATTTATGTAAAATAACTGAATACGTATTGTGTTTAAAATTATTTGGAAATACTACTTTATATTTATTTCTTAAATTATTTAATTTATTTTTACGAACTAAATATTCTAATTCTTTCATATTATAAACCTGCTTTAAGACTAGCTTTAATAAATTTATCTAAATTTCCATTTAGTACAGATTGTACATTGCGTGTTTCTATACCAGTACGAATATCTTTAATTAAAGAATTATCTATAATATAAGAACGAATATGATTACCCCAATTAATTTTTACTTTACTATTTTCTAAACATTGTTGTTTTATATACTGTTTTTTAATTTCTAATTGGCATAATTTTATTTTTAACTGTTTTAGTGCTTGTAATTTATTTTGATATTGAGATCTACTGTTTTGACATTGTGTAACAATTTTTGTTGGTAGGTGTGTAATACGTACTGCTGATTCTGTTTTATTTACATGTTGTCCTCCTGATCCAGAAGAACGATAAACATCAATTTTTAAATCGGATTTATTTAATATTATATTAGTATTAATATGAATATCAGGATATACAAACAATGAACTAAATGAAGTATGTCTTCGTTTACTAGAACTAATTGGATTTTGCCTAATCAAACGATGCACTCCTGTTTCGGTACGTAACCATCCATATGCATATTTACCAATTATTTTAATAGTAACTGATTTAATACCTTGTTTTTCTCCTAG
>JAOBJR010000041.1 GCA_025728395.1 Candidatus Lightella neohaematopini | reverse complement strand
AACTACCACCAATAATAGCTACATCAGAAATACCATATAATAATAATAAATCACCTACTGTATCTACTAATAGTATTTGATGTTGTTCATTTAGTAAAATATACTTACTAAATATAATATAAGATAAATTGTTTTTAGATACTAAACGAATTAATTCATTAATACGTTTTACATTACGGGGAGCTATAATAAGTAATAAATTAGAAAAATTATGTATTAATTTTTTATACGCTTTTAATATTAAAATTTCTTCTCCAGGATGAGTACTAGAAGCAATTAATATTGGTCTATTATGTAATGACCATTTAAGACGTAATTTTGCTGATTTAATTAAGATACTTTTAGATAAATGTATATCAAATTTTAAATTATTTATTACTTCTAGTTTGTTAGAAGTAATTCCTAATAATTTAAAACGATTACTATCTAATACACTTTGTGCAAAAATATAATTAATATTATTTAATACATTAGACATGAAGCTACTAATAACTTTATATTTTTTAAATGAAGAATTTGAAATACGCGCATTAATTAAAATAATAGGAATATTTTTTTTATTTAGTATTTTAATTAAGTTAGGCCATAATTCTGTTTCGACAATTATAAAAATTCTTGGTTGTACATAATTAATAAATTTATTTATAAAAAATTTAATATCATATGGTAAATAAACATTATCTACATAGTTGAAATAACTATTTACTATTATTTTCCCAGTAAATGTTATATTAGTAATTAATATTGATGTAGAAGGATAGTAATTTTTTAAAATATTAATTAATGGAATAATTGATAATGTTTCTCCTACAGAAGCAGCATGTAATACTATGCTATTAGATCTTATATTTTTATAAAATCCATAACGTTCATACCATTTATAGTGATAGTAATTTTTTTTTATCATTGACCAAATTATTCTAATAATTAAAATAGGTTGTAATAAGTATAATATAGTATTGTATATTATATTAATTAATAATATTTTAAATTTTGTCATTGTTAATAAATAATATTTTTAAATATAATTAATTTTAATTATTGAAATTATACTAATTTTAACTAAGTTATTAGTTAATCTATTAATATTTATTTCACTTTATTATAAAATAATTTAAAGATATTTAAATTATTAATTGTTATAATATTACTATTTATTTTTTTTAATTAAAAATAAATTAGGATGTATATTTTATGCAAGATATTATTAATTTCTTTTATCATCATACGTTTATTTGTTTAGTTTGGTTAATAGTATTATTTATTTTAATATATATTCAATATTGGTTTTATACAATTGGTATAACTAAAGAAATTAATTGTTATGAAGCAGTTATGTTGATTAACAATAACTCAATAATAGTTGACTTAAGAAGTAATATTGAATACAACAATGGACATATTATAAATAGTATAAATATTCCTTCTTATAATTTTAAACAAGTTATATTTACTAATGTAAATAGTAATCGGTCTATTATTATTATATCTAATAAATTTTTTTCTAGAGGATTAATAAATAAATTAAATAAAATTGGATTTAAAAAAATATATCTATTAAAATCTGGTATATCGGCTTGGAATGAATGTGGTTTACCCTTAATAAAAAGTAATATACTGTAATAAAAAGTAATATACATTATAATTTTATGTTAAAAAAAAATAATATAGCAGTAATTGGTACTGGATCTTATGGTACTGCTTT
>JAOBJR010000040.1 GCA_025728395.1 Candidatus Lightella neohaematopini | reverse complement strand
ATGGTAGATTATTTGAATTACAAGCAGAATCATTATTATCAGTTTGCATTCAACATGAAATTGATCATTTAAATGGATTGTTATTTATAGATAGATTATCATTATCTAAACAAAATTATATAAAAAATATTATAGATCGTAATTTATAATTTATTTAATATGCAAAAAAATTTACGTATTGTATTTATTGGTTCCTCTATTTTTTCTTTATATCATTTAATAAAATTAATTAAGAAAAAATACTGTGTTATTTTAATAATTACTAAGCCTAAACCTAAATCTTTTAAAAGAAACAAAAAAAATTTATCAAATTTAATTATTAAAATTTCAGCCAAATATAATATACCAGTATTATGGTCTAAATCATTAGATGATATACAAAAAACATTATCAAAATTAACAATTGATTTAATTATTATTGCTTCTTATGGAAAAAAATTATCAGAATCTATATTAGATATACCTAAATTTGGTTGTTTAAATATTCATGGATCATTATTACCCAGATGGCGTGGAGCAGCACCAATTCAAAGAGCTATATATTATGGTGATTGTATCACTGGTGTTACTATTATCAAAATAAATAATAATTTAGATGCCGGTAATATTATATATCAAAAAATTTGTGTGATAAGAAAATATGATAATAATATTACTTTATGTAAAAAGTTAGCTAAAATGGGTTCTACAATTTTAATTAAGTTATTACAAACTAACTTATTTAATAGCAGTGTGTCACAAAACAGTATTGGTGTAACATATGCAAAAAAAATAACTAAACAAGAAGCAAAAATCAATTGGTCTTTATCAAATACTAAATTAGTAAATATGATTAACGCATTTAATCCTTGGCCAATGGCTTTTTTTTACTACCAAACTAATATAGTTAAAATTATAAGCGCTATAGCGAGTAACTATTATATTAAAAAAAATCCAGGAACAATAATACATTATAATAAATGGGGGATATATATTACTACCGGCTGGGGAATTATAATTCTTACATCAATGAAGATAATTTATAAAACCAATAAAGTTATTATTGTCAATAGTAGTAATAATAATATTTTATCGATTGCTAATAAATTATTTACAATAAATACTATTTTAGTATAAAAAGATAATTTAAATTTACTTCTTATTTCTTAATATAAATTCAATATAAGCCATAGGAGCATTATCTCCGTAACGATAACCACATTTTAAAATTCGAGTATAACCACCATTACAATAATTAATAAAACGGGGGGCTATTTCATTAAACAATTTCTTGATTATTTCGTTATTATGTATTTTAGCAAATATTTGTCTTCTATTATGTATATTATTTATTTTTGCTTTTGTAATTAATGGTTCAATAAAACGACGTAATTCTTTAGCTTTAGGTAAAGTAGTTTTAATAACCTCATAATGAATTAATGATTGTGCTAAATTATATAACATTGCTAATTTATGACTATTATTACGGTTAAATTTTCTACCAATTTTTCGGTGACGCATTGTATCTATTCTCCCAAGAGATAATTTTATTTAAAAAAATTATTAATTTTAAACTAACTATTTATTAGGTGGCCAATTTTTTAATTGCATACCTAAAGTTAATCCATATGAAGATAATACATCTTTAATTTCGGTAAGTGATTTTTTGCCAAGATTTGGTGTTTTTAATAACTCAACTTCAGTTTTTTGTACTAAATCACC
>JAOBJR010000039.1 GCA_025728395.1 Candidatus Lightella neohaematopini | reverse complement strand
GTGCTTTTGTGGTAGCTACTTTAACTATACGCCAATTTTTTAAAACATATTCATGTATCTCTGCTTTAACCCAATGAATAGCGAATGAAACTAATCTAACTCCTATTTCTGGATTAAATCTATATACTGCTTTCATTAATCCTATATTACCTTCTTGAATTAAGTCAGATTGTAGCAATCCATAACCTGAATAGTTACGTGCTACATGCACAATAAATCTTAAATGTGACAATATTAGTTTTTTGGCTGCTTCTAAATTTCTATTAAAATAAAATTGCCTAGCTAATTCGTATTCTTCTTCTGCAGTTAATATTGGATAAGAATTAGCAATTCTTATATAATTGTCTATACTATTTGGTAAGTTAATTAAGTATTTACTTTTTTTATTCATCTATTTTATTATTTAAATAATAATTAATCTGTAATATCTTTTGTTATATATAATACTTTAATTAATCATAATTAACTAATAATTAATTTAATGAATAATAAATAAATATATTTTATCGATCAAATAAAGCATTTACAAAATTATTAGGTTCAAAAAATTGTAAATCATCAATATGATCTCCAGTACTTATAAATCTTAATGGTATATTAAATACATTTGATATATTAAATATTATCCCTCCTTTAGTGGTGCTATCTAATTTAGTTAATATTATTCCATTAATATTTAAATACTTATAAAAATTAGTAACTTGATTAAGAGCATTTTGACCGGCATTAGCATCTATTACTAAAATTATATCAAAAACATTATTATTGGTTAATTTATTTATTATTGTAATAATTTTTTTTAACTCATTCATTAAAAATAACTTATTTTGTAATCTACCAGCTGTATCTATTATAACTAAATCAAATTGTTTTGCTTGAGCTGATTTAATTGCGTCAAATACTACTGATCCTGAATCAGATCCAATATTTTGTGATATTACTGGTATAGATATATTTTTGCCTATAATTTTTAATTGTTCTATAGCTGCTAATCTAAAAGTATCACCAGCTACTAACAGTATTTTCTTATTTTGTTTTTTGTAAAACCATGATAGTTTACCAGCAGTAGTAGTTTTTCCAACTCCGTTAATACCAACTAATAAAATTATAAATGGTTTATATTTAGAAAAAACTATTGGTTTACTAATAGGTTTCAATAAATTTATCATTTGTTCTTTCACAATTGGAAATATATTATTTTCGTTTAAATTATATTTGTAAATTCTTTTTATAATATTTCTTGCTACATTAATATTTACATCAGAATTAATTAAATGATATTCAAGTTTTTTTAATACATCATTTTTGTTATTTTTAGAAGAAAAAATATCTTTGATATTATTTATTAGTTTTTCTTTAGTTTTTCTTAGACTAAATTTTAACCTTTTAAACAAATTTATGTTTGTCATATCTACTAATGCCTATATTAAAATTATATTTGTTAAATAATTAATAAATTATTACAGTAATAACAAATAATATTATTTTAAAATAACACATAGTTTTAACAAACAAAACATGAAAATTAAAAAAAATAAAATAGTTATTACCGGTGGATATTTAAAAGGTCGTATAATTAAGACGATTAATCATCCGTTAGTTAGACCAACTACTAATATTAGTAGACAAATTTTATTTAATTGGTTAAGTAAAGTAATA
>JAOBJR010000004.1 GCA_025728395.1 Candidatus Lightella neohaematopini | reverse complement strand
AATAAATAATATGAGTAAAAATGAAATACAAGCTGTAATAGCTCACGAAATGAGTCATATAGTTAATGGAGATATGGTTACCATGACTTTAATACAAGGTATTACTAATACTTTTGTTATATTTTTATCCAGAATTTTTGCACAATTATTTTCTAATATTAGTTTGGATGAAAACGATAAAAATGATAATCGGACTGTATATTTTATTACTTCTTTAATATTAGAATTAATATTTGGTATATTAGCTAATATAATTGTTCTTTGGTTTTCTAGAAAAAGAGAATTTTATGCTGATGCTGGTGCAGCTAAGTTAGTAGGTATAGAAAATATGATTACTGCATTAAATAAATTAAAAATGAATTATAATAAATTTAATATTGATAATG
>JAOBJR010000038.1 GCA_025728395.1 Candidatus Lightella neohaematopini | reverse complement strand
TAAAAATAATTAGAATAAGGAATAATTCTTTTTATTTGATTGTAAAATAATAAACCACCTAATCCAGAATCAAATATCATAATATTTAATTTATATTTAAAATACATTATGTACTCAATAAATAATAATTTTAACTTTACTAAAAAGTATGTATTATATTATTTTATTGTAACTTTAATATATGATTAAAACATATTAAATAACTAATAAATTATATTTATTTATAGTTTACAGTATAATAACTATTTATTAATTTACCGTAATAATATTACGGTTTAATTAAATAATAAAATTATTAATTTTAATAATTTATAAATATAATTTTAATTAATTCTTATATATGACTAATAATCTTTTGATAATTATAGATGGTTCATATTGTTTATATCGTACATACTATTCGATAGTATCAGTTAATAAAAATTTAGGTGAGTCTAGTGGAGCTATTTATGGAGTATTAAATATTATTAGTTATTTATTAACTAAGTATAAACCTAGTCATATTGTAATTACTTTTGATAAAGGAGGAAAAACATTTCGTAATAATTTATATAATAATTATAAATGTAATAGAAGTCCAATGCCAGATAATTTACGTAAACAAATTACTCCATTAAAAAAATTAATTAAAGCAATTGGTATTTCAACAATATCTATTACTGGAGTAGAAGGTGACGATATAATTGGTACTATTGCTTTATCAACTATAAATTATGATATTAACGTTATTATTGTTAGTAATGATAAAGATATGGCTCAATTAGTATCTGATAAAATTAAATTATTAGTTAAAATTTCTGGAAATGTTCTTGGTCCAAATGAAATAAAAGATAAATTTGGAGTTTCGCCTAATTTAATTATTGACTATTTAGCATTAGTAGGTGATAGAATTGATAATATTCCCGGAGTTCCTGGTATAGGAGTAAAAACTGCTAGATTATTATTAAATAAATTAGGTAACCTAAAATTATTGTATAGTCATTTAGATAAAATTAATAGCAGTGAGTTTTATAGAGCTAAAAAAATTATATCTAATTTATTACTTTATCGAGATAATGCTTTTCTTTCTTATAAGTTAGCTACCATTAAAACTAATGTACCAATAAAATATTCTTATCGTGATTTTATGCTAAAACAATCTAAATTAAGATTTTTATCTAATATATTAAAACAATATAATTTATATTATTTCACAAATAAATTAAAGTTTATTAATTTTTAACTTAATAGAAAATTATATAAGATTATAAATTCAAATAAGATGTGTTAGTAGGTAACCATCGTTGAATAAGTAATTTTACCTTTTCTGGATAATTCTTTTTTATATAAAAGGCTAGTAACTTAGTTTGATTAATAATATTATAATCATACTTAATATTAAATATTTTTAGTTTTAATTGTCCAGTTTGATTTAATTCAAATAATTTACCTGGTCCCCTAAATTCCAAATCTTTATTTGCAATAAGTAAGCTATTGTAATAATTACGTAATATTATTAATTTATGTTTAGCTTGATCACTAATTGGTGGTGTGTACAATAAAACGCAGTAAGATTTATTATTTCCTCTACCAATACGTCCTCTTAATTGATATAATTGTGTTAGTCCTAGACGGTCAGCATTTTCTATAATCATGATATTAGCATTAGGAATATCA
>JAOBJR010000037.1 GCA_025728395.1 Candidatus Lightella neohaematopini | reverse complement strand
TTTTTGATATTTTATCCACATAGTCATCACCAATCCATGATTCAAATAAATCACCTAAGATATATAATGCCGTAGAATTTATGGCATATCTTTTAATAAAGAAATCAAAATGATTGATAATATCTGGTTTATCATTACTTAAGTGTACATCTGCAATAAATAGTATTGTCATACAATATATCTTAAATTATAATTATACTAATTTAGTATATAGTAATATTATATAATAATTTTTACTTATAAAAAGTTTTTATTTATGTTAAAAATATTTAATTCATTAACAAGAAAAAAAGAATATTTTACACCATTAACTAATAATATTATTAATATTTATATATGTGGGGTTACCGCTTATGATTTATGTCATATAGGTCATGGTAGAACATTTTTATTATTTGATGTAATAATTAGATATTTACGTTATAAGGGTTACTTAGTTCGGTATGCACGTAATATTACTGATATTGATGATAAAATTATTAATGCAGCAAATAATAACAATGAATCAATTGAAAAATTAACTAATCGCATGATTGATTTTATGCATAGTGATTTTAAAAAACTTAATATTATTAAACCTAATTTAGAGCCAAGAGTAACTAATCATATTAGTGAGATATTAAATTTAATAATGTGTTTAATAAAAAAAAAACATGCTTATATTACTAAAAATGGTGATGTAGCATTTAGTGTTAATAGTTATAAAAATTACGGTGCTTTATCTAATTGTAATATTAATAATATTTATTCTAATAATAAAATTTCTTCCAAAAATAAAAATTATCCATTAGATTTTATTTTATGGAAAAGAATCAACGATAATTATATAAATTGGATATCACCATGGGGAAAAGGTAGACCAGGATGGCATACAGAGTGTGCTGCTATATGTAATTATTTATTTGGTAATAATTTTGATATTCATGGAGGTGGTATTGATTTAATTTTTCCCCATCATGAAAATGAAATAGCTCAATCTATTTGTGCTTATGGTGGAATATATTCTAATATTTGGATGCATACTGGAATAGTAAAAGTAAATAATAGTAAAATGTCAAAATCACTAAAAAACTATTCTACAATTAAAGATTTACTAAAATTATTTGATGGTGAAGTAATCAGATTATTTGTTATATCTAGTCATTATCGTAGTAGTATTAATTATGAACTAAATAATTTACTTACATCATATAAATCATTAAGAAAACTATATATTACGTTAAATTACTTTCATCAATCTATATTTAATAGTAATAATATTGATGATCAGTATACACAACTATTTTTTCAAGCTATGGATGATGATTTTAATACTCCGTTAGCTTTATCAATATTATTTAATATAGCACATAAAATTAATTTCTTAAGAGTTAAACATAATAATACATTAGCACTTAAATTAGCTAATACTCTAAAAAAATTAGCTAACATATTAGGATTATTATATTATGATACTAACGATTTTTTAAATCAATATAAAAAAAAATTCTCTGATTTGACTGAGATTAATTTATTAATACAACAAAGAAATTTAGCTAGAAAACAAGAAAAATGGGATGTAGCTGATAATATCAGAAAACAATTATTATCAAAAGGTATAAGATTAGAAGACAATAATAATGACA
>JAOBJR010000036.1 GCA_025728395.1 Candidatus Lightella neohaematopini | reverse complement strand
GGTTAAAAGGATTAAAATACCAATTACGAACATTTCCAGGACCAACTACATCAGTGTGACCAGAAAATGCTAAAGTTGGTTCTCTATTACCATGCCAAGCAATAAAATTGCTAGTATTTTTACTAGGAATTAAGTCAATTACAAAACCTAATTTGTTTAATCTATCTATTAAAATTTTTTGACAACCATTATCAATTGGGCTAATAGATTTTCTTTTAATTAATTTCTTAGTTAGGAATAATACTGAACTTAATATATTAGAATTATTCATCATCAATATAGATTTTTTATAATAGTTTTTTTGCTTGATTAACAATATTACTAACATTAAATTTAAATAAACTAAATAAATCTTCTGCCTTAGCAGATTTACCAAATTCATTAATTCCTATAATAATTCCGTTAATACCAACATACTTATACCAAAAATTACTAATACCAGCTTCTATAGCGATACGTTTAGTTACTAAATCAGGTAGTACATAATTTTTATAATCACTATTTTGTAAATCAAAAACATTAGTTGACGGTAATGATACTACACGAATATTATAATTTTCCTGACTTAATAAATAATAGGCTTCAATTGCTAACATAACTTCTGATCCTGTAGCAATAATTATTAGTTCAGGTAATTTAATACAGTCTCTTATTATATAACCTCCTTTAATAACATTTAATAATTCAATTTTTGGTATATTATATCTTTGTTTTATTATTTGTTTAGATAAAACTAAAACAGTAGGACCTTGATATTCGATAGCAAATTTCCATGAAAATAATGTTTCTATGTAATTACATGGTCTCCAAACTACTAGGTTTGGTATAATACGTAAACTTGATAATTGTTCTATTGGCTGATGAGTAGGTCCATCTTCCCCTACACCTATAGAATCATGAGTATATATCATAATATGACGTATTTTCATTAAAGCTGCCATACGTATAGCATTTTTTGCATAATCAGAAAATACTAAAAATGTAGCAGTATATGGTAATAATCCACCATGACATGATATACCGTTAGCAATTGCAGTCATACCAAATTCACGTACTCCATAATTAATGTAATTACCATAAATATTACTATTAATAGATTTAGACTTAGACCATAAAACACAGTTACTAACTGATAAATCTGCAGATCCACCAACTAATTCTGGTAAATAGTCACCAATATAATTTAATACTTTTTGAGATATTTGTCTTGTAGAAGAGTTACGATTATACTTTAAAAATTTTTTAATTAAATAATTATTAATATTAATCCAATTTTCTGGTAAATTATTTTTTATTCGTCTTTTTAATTCTTGTGCTAAATCAGGATAACATTTAGTGTATCGTATTAATTTATTATTCCAATCTAATTCTTTTTGTCTACCTATATTACGAGCATTCCACAAACTATAAATTTTTCCTGAAATTTTAAATGAAGACATATCACTCCAATTTAATAATTTTCTTACTTCAATATTTTCTTCTTCTCCTAATGGAGAACCATGAGAAATAGATTTACCATTTTTGTTAGG
>JAOBJR010000035.1 GCA_025728395.1 Candidatus Lightella neohaematopini | reverse complement strand
GCTACAGGAAATTTTTTATTATTATTTAATTTTCGCCATTTTTTGAAATCTAATGCTACGTCTCTTTGATGAAAACATCGTATTACAATTTTATTTTTACTAATTACTTGTTGTTTATAAACTCCTAAATTTTGTTTACCATTTAATCCTTTTGTTATAGTAATTCCCCAAATAATTAATGGTTCGGCATCATCAGGCCAACAATGCATAATAGGAATATTGCTTAAATCAATATTATTATCTTTTAAGATTAATTCTTGACATGGAACTAACTTAACTAGTTTTGTTGGTATATTAAGTATTTGTTGACGAAATTTTGGTATTCTTTTCATTAAATCATAAAACCTATTAGGTGATATTGGTGATTGTAAAAATACTATTAAATTACCTATATCATGTAACTCTTCTTTTTTATTTATGCCTAAACCTAATATAATTATATCTATTGAACCAAAAAGATTACACAATAATGATATATTATATCCTTTAAGATTATTAAATAATAAAGCTGGTCCATTTTTTTTTAATACTCTTCTAGATATTTCTTTGATATCTAAAAATGAACTTATTAATTCACTAGTAATTTTTATTTGTTTTTTACATTCTAAAGCTTTTAAAAAATTTTTTAAATCTTTAAACATTTCTAATAAATTGTATTAATTATTTTTATAATATCTTAAATTTGTTACCATTAATATTATACTAATAAGAATTAAAATAATATTAATATAAATATTATTTATATTTAGTAAATTAATAATAATTATTAAATTAACACTATATGATAATATATAATAATATCTACCATACTCATACTTCTTATTATAAAATTTTATATTATTTGATAATTGTTTTATATTATGCATTATAAATTTATAATTTATAATGTTATTTATTAATAATTCTGGTAATTTTAATAAATAAACCATTATGTTAGTTATATTTTTTCTTATGTTAGATATTATATGAAATATATTAACTTGATGTTTTAACCAATTTTCTAAAAATTGTTTAACTGTTTTCCATAAATCTAATTGGGAGTATAATTGTTTACTCATATTATCTATAGATAACATAGTTTTTTGCAATAAAACTAGTCTTAGTTGAATCAACATATTAAATTTTTTGTAATTTTAAATAAATTAAATAAAATCTTACCAAATGATATTTCTGACAATGGTTTTTTAAAACATGATTCACAAACATAACGAATAGCAAATTCTAAATCATCGATATTTGTTTTTGATGAAACTAATCCATAATTAATATGTAATTCTGTTATTTTACGATAATCATGATAAAAAAAGCAATTAAATTTTCTGCTAAATAATATTTATCTTTTTTATTTAGATATCCAACTATTACATAATCTATACTAATATATTTTAGCTTATGTGGTTGCGTAATATTAACTAATATATTTCCTGGATGCATATCACCATGAAAAAAACTATCTCGGAAAACTTGTGTAAGAAATATTTAAACT
>JAOBJR010000034.1 GCA_025728395.1 Candidatus Lightella neohaematopini | reverse complement strand
TTTGCTGGTAGTACAGCAGATGCTTTTGCGTTATTTGAATTATTTGAACGTAAGTTAGAATTGCATCAAGGTCATTTGACTAGAGCTGCAGTAGAATTAGCTAAAGATTGGCGTACTGATCGTATGTTACGTAGGTTAGAAGCTTTATTAGCTGTGGCTGATAATCATACTTCTTTGATTATTACTGGTAATGGTGATGTGATACAACCAGAAAATAATTTAATTGCTATTGGTTCTGGTGGTCCTTATGGACAATCTGCAGCACTTGCGTTACTAGAAAATACTAACCTAAATGCAAAAGAAATTGTTAAAAAAGCTTTAAAAATTTCTAGTGATATCTGTATATATACAAATTATTCTTATACTATTGAAGAACTAATACCAAAAACTTAAAGGCGAAAATATGTCTGAAATGACCCCCCGTGAAATAGTTAGTGAACTTGATGCTTACATTATTGGACAATATCATGCTAAACGAGCAGTTGCTATTGCTTTAAGAAATCGTTGGCGTCGTATGCAATTAGATGAAGTATTACGTCATGAAATTACTCCTAAAAATATTTTAATGATTGGTCCAACAGGTGTTGGTAAAACAGAGATCGCTCGTCGTTTAGCAAAATTAGCTAATGCTCCATTTATTAAAGTAGAAGCAACTAAATTTACTGAAGTAGGATATGTTGGAAAAGAAGTAGACTCTATTATTCGTGATTTAACTGATACAGCAGTAAAAATGATTAGACTACAATATATGGAACAAAACCGCTTTCGTGCTGAAGAATTAGCAGAAGAAAGAATTATTGATGTATTAGTACCAACAACTAAAAGAAATACCTGGGGACAAGTAGATGAACAACAAGATTTATCACAGATTAGACAAAATTTTCGTAAACAACTACGTGAAGGTAAACTAGACAATCAAGAAATTGAAATTAATATTGCAACATCTTCATTAGGAGTAGAAATTATGGCTCCTCCAGGAATGGAAGAAATGACTAATCAGCTACAATCTATGTTTAAAAATCTTGCTGGACAGAAACAAAAATTAAGAAAAATTAAAATTAAGGATGCTATAAAACTTCTTATTGAAGAAGAAGCTGCAAAATTGATTAATCCTGAAGAATTAAAAGAAAAAGCTATCGAAGCAGTAGAACAGCACGGAATAGTATTTATTGATGAAATAGATAAAATATGTAGAAGAGGAGGAGAAATATCTGGTCCAGATATTTCAAGAGAAGGGGTGCAACGTGATTTATTACCTCTTGTAGAAGGATGTACAGTATCTACTAAACACGGTATGGTAAAAACAGATCATATCTTATTTATTGCTTCTGGTGCATTTCAAGTATCTAGTCCAGCTGATTTAATTCCAGAATTACAAGGTAGATTACCTATTAGAGTTGAATTAAAAGCATTAACTACTGAAGATTTTGAACGTATTTTAAC
>JAOBJR010000033.1 GCA_025728395.1 Candidatus Lightella neohaematopini | reverse complement strand
ATTTTAGGTATTATTGAAATTATCAAATTTCCAGAAATACTTACTGCATGTAATCCTAAGTGGGCTTTTATATTTATAAAAAAATACCATAATATTTCTTTATTTGTTTTAAGTACAGTAATTTTATCTATTACTGGAGTTGAAGCATTATATGCTGATATGGGACATTTTGGTACATTACCAATTCGTTTAGCTTGGTTTTTTCTAGTACTGCCGACATTAATATTAAACTACTTTGGACAAGGAGCTTTAATATTATCTAATACAAAATATATTAGTAATCCATTTTTTTTTCTTGCTCCTAATTGGGCTATATTACCATTACTAATTATAAGTACTATGGCAACTATTATTGCATCTCAAGCAGTAATATCTGGAATTTTTTCTTTAACAAAACAGGCAATAAATTTAAATTATTTACCTTCTATGAAAATTATATACACATCTGAAATAAAGTCTGGTCAAATATATATTCCATTAATTAATTGGTTACTATATATAATAGTATTAGTAGTTATAATAATATTTGAGCATTCTAGTAATTTAGCAGCAGCTTATGGTATTACAGTAACTAGTGCTATGGTATTAACTAGTATATTACTATATATAGTAATTATATATTACTGGCGGTGGAATATATATATAGCAACATTATTATTAATAACTTTTTTATCTTTAGATATTATGATGTTTACTGTAAATATATTAAAAACTTTATCTGGTGGATGGTTAACTATATTAATTAGTTTAATAATTTTTACTATTATGGTTATATGGAGATATGAAAAACTAAATTTATTTCATCAAGTTAACAAATATGGTAATTCTTTAAGTGCTTTTATTATTTCTCTTGAAAGATATCCACCGATTATAGTACCTGGTACTGCAGTATTTATATCTTATGCTATAAATAATATTCCTATTGCATTGTTACAAAACTTAAAACATAATAGAATTATTCATTCTAGAACAATCTTACTAAGTATTAAAGTAAAAAATACACCATTAGTACATAATATAAGACGTGTAAATGTGGAGCAATTATCTCCAACATTTTGGCGGGTTATTGCTCGTTATGGTTTTAAAGAAATTCCTAATATGGAAGAGATATTTGATAGATGTAAAGTTGATGGATTATTTTGTCCAATGCAAGAAATATCTTTTTTTATATCATATGAATTATTAATTTTAAATCGTAAATTTTGGTATTCTAAAATTAGTGGTAAATTATTCGCAATATTATATCATAATTCAATAAAAATATCTGATCAATATTTAATACCAACAAGTAGAGTAGTTAAGTTAGGTACACAAATAGAAATTTAAACCATAACTATTTTTACGACAAATCAACTTGACATAATAAAAAAACAGTGTAC
>JAOBJR010000032.1 GCA_025728395.1 Candidatus Lightella neohaematopini | reverse complement strand
TATTATTAGTTAATAAAATTGTTTTACATAATAAACGTGACGCAACTAATGCAGCCTCTATTCCTGCATTTCCTCCACCAACTACAATTACATCAAATTTTAAGTATTTCATTTTTTAACTAAAAATATCAATTTTAAATAAAATATATATACTAAACTAATAATAACATTAATTATTAGGTATAGTAAAAATATTATTATAATATAATTAGTTTATACTAAATTAATACTTAAATAATATAAATTATAATTAATTTTTTAAATTAAATATAAAATGAACAATAACAAATCAATTTTATATATAGTACCAACTCCAATAGGTAACTTACTAGATATAACTAATAGAGCTATTTATATACTAAATAATGTTGATTATATTATTACTGAAAATATTAAACATACCTGTTTTTTATTAAATTATTTTTCTATTAAAAAACGTCATTTATATTTATTAAATCAACATAATGAATACAAACAAATTAGCTATCTAATTACTGTGTTAAAAAAAAATAAAACTATGGCACTTGTATCTAATGCAGGTACTCCATTAATTAGTGATCCAGGATATAAATTAGTATACGAGTGTAAAAAATTAAATATAAATGTTGTTCCACTACCCGGACCATGTGCAGCTATTACTGCATTATCAGCATCTGGATTACCGACAAATAAATTTTGTTACGAAGGTTTCTTATCATCAAAACGAAAAAAAAGAATAAAACAATTAAAATTATTATTATATGAACCACGTACTATTATAGTATATGAATCTACTCATAGAGTAATAGAATTATTAGAGGATATAGTGCAAGTTTTTAATGATAATCGTTATATAGTATTAGCAAAAGAATTAACTAAAATATGGGAAAATATCTATGGAGCTCCTGCGAATAAATTAATTCATCATATAAAAAATAATAATCTAAATATAAAAGGAGAAATTACTTTAATTATTCAGGGATATTCAGGATCAAAAAATATAAATTATATAAAAGCTTTAGAAATTTTTATAAAACTTAAAAAGTTATTACCTTTAAACATATCATTATCTATAGTTAAATCAATATTTAAAATAAAAAGAAATATTTTATATAAAAATTTTATTAATTTTAATAAAAATAAATAATTATGTTAAAATAGTATTGAGTTAGTTAGACAGTCGCTATTTACTATTAAGTAGAGGAAAGTCCGGACTCTTAGGGTAGAATGCCAGATAACGTCTGGAAGATGAAAATCTTGAATAGTGCAACAGAAAATATACCGCTTTTGTAGATTAAAAAGTAAGGGTGAAATGGTGTTGGTAAGAGCACACCGTATAGTTGGTAACAACTATAGCAATGTAAACTCCATTTAGAGCAAGGTCAAATTTAGGCATAGGA
>JAOBJR010000031.1 GCA_025728395.1 Candidatus Lightella neohaematopini | reverse complement strand
CATGATTATGATCTTTCTCCTTTATTAAAACAATGGATAGGATTTGATAGATTAGCTAGTAATATACAAATAGATCAAGAAAATTTTAATTTTCCTCCATATAATATTGAGAAATATGATGAGGATCATTATCGTATTGTATTAGCATTAGCAGGATTTAAAGAAGATGAATTAATAGTTGAAATTGAAGGACCAAGATTAACTATTAAAGGTAAACCTACCACATGTGAAAATAGACAAATACATTATTTGTATCAGGGATTAGTTTGTAAAAAATTTTCTTTAAGTTTTGCGTTAGCTGAACATATGTTAGTAGATTATGCTGAATTTAGTAATGGTTTACTTAGTATTAATTTAGTTAGACAAATTCCAGAATCATTACAACCTCGTAGAATTATTATCAATAAACAATAAATTCTATAACATAAAACTAGCTTTATTTAAGTAATAAAGCTAGTTTTGTTATATTATTTTAATATTTTTTAGTTCATATTTTAAATATGCATAATATATTGGGGCTGCTATTAATCCATTTAATCCAAAAATTGATTCTAAAAATAACATTACTAATATTAATTCCCATGATTTAGTATTAGTTCTTTGACCAACTATTTCAGCATTTAATATGTATTCAAGTTTATGAATAAAAATTAAGTAAACTAAAATAATTATTCCAACGGTTAAAGAAACTGATAAAGATGAAAAAATAATTACTATATTAGAAATTAAATTACCAATAATAGGTATTAAACCCAATAAAAAAGTACTAATAATTAGTATTTTTCTGAATGGTACAAATATACCAAAACTTGGTAATACAATAATAATCATAATAGAAGTTAACAAAGTATTAACTAATGATATACGTACTTGTGCAATAATAATATTATGAAATGCTAGTGATAAAAAATATATACGTTTATTTAATTGATTAATAAAATACGAATGATTATTACTTGGTTTATTTAAAGATATTATTGCACCTATAATAATACCTATAAAAATCGTTAATAAAATACGTATAATTATACGTATCATATCTCTTATGATAACTAAATTCGATTCTAGTAATAGAATAATTTTATTTTTTAAATCTTCAATATTATTAGGTAAGAATAATAATAAGAATTTAGGAATATGATATTTTATATTTAGTAATATATAATTAATATTATCAATAATATTTAAATCATGCTGAAAATCTGAAGTTAATAAATTAATTAAATTAATAATTAATAATGTTATTAGTATTAATATAATTGTTATTAATAGAATTACTACAGCTAATCTAGCTTTATTTATAAAAATATATCTAAACCAAGGAGTAAAAAATATAATTAATTCA
>JAOBJR010000030.1 GCA_025728395.1 Candidatus Lightella neohaematopini | reverse complement strand
TGTTATTTTAATTAAAATATTTTTATTTTTGCCGAGGTGGTGAAATTGGTAAACACGCTATCTTGAGGTGGTAGTGCCATATTATTTTGGTTTACGGGTTCAAATCCCGTCCTCGGTATTTTATTAATTAATATATTAATATTTATGTTATTTTATAATAATTATTTTGTGTAAAATAATAGAAAATTGAATTATTTATAATTCATAAAAGTTTAGATATATATAATAAAATAATAGATATAAAATATAAATTATTTAATAATATGATTTTAACAGATATAATAATTTTATAATTACTATATTAAATAGTATTATTTATAGATAATAAAATTATAAGTAATATATATAATAATATAATTTTATTACAATAAATAAGAAATATATAATTATATTTAAAATTAAAAATTAATATCATCTATAATACTGTAATTAATTTGAGATAATTAGAATGAATAAAGAAATTTTAGCTGTTGTAGAAGCAGTTTCAAATGAAAAATTAGTTACGAGAGAAAAGATTTTTGAAACGTTAGAACTTGCTATTGCTGTAGCAACAAAGAAAAAGTATTCACACGATATAGAAGTTCGCGTTAGTATAGATCGAAGATCTGGTAGTTTTAGTACTTTTAGACGTTGGTTAGTTGTTTATGAAGTTACTCAACCAACAAAAGAAATTACTATCGATGCTGCTTTATTAGATAAACAAGATATTAAAATTGGTGATTATGTAGAAGATGAAATTGAGTCAGTTAATTTTGATAGAATAACTACTCAAATTGCTAAACAAGTAATAATACAAAAAGTACGTGAAGCAGAACGAGCAACAATGTTAGAACATTTTGTAAATCGTAAAGGAAAAATAATTACTGGGATTGTTAAGAGAATTAATAGAGATGGTATAAATATTGATGTAGGTAATAATGCTGATGCTATAATTCTAAAAGAAGATATGTTACCTAGAGATAATTTTCGCATAGGTGATAGAGTAAAAGGTATATTATATGCTGTAAAACCAGAAAATAAGATGGCACAATTATTTATTAGTAGAGTAAAACCAGCTATGTTAATAGAATTATTTCGAATAGAAGTACCAGAAATTAATGAAGAAATAATTGAAATTAAAGCAGTAGTTAGAGATCCAGGATTAAGAGCAAAAATAGCTGTAAAAACTAATGATAAAAGAATTGATCCTATTGGTGCTTGTGTAGGTATGCGCGGAGCTAGGGTACAAGCTGTATCTAATGAATTAGGTGGAGAACGGATTGATATTATTTTATGGGCTGATAATCCAGCACAATTTGTTATTAATG
>JAOBJR010000003.1 GCA_025728395.1 Candidatus Lightella neohaematopini | reverse complement strand
CATTATTTTTTTTAGTTATATGCGTAATAGTTAATACTGAAAATTTATCTTTTTCATTATAATATCCTATATGATCACCATGAGGTTCTTCTGTGGCCATATAATTAGATTTTAGATAACCTTCTAAAATTATTTCTGCATTAGCAGGTACCTGTAAATTATAAGATATACATTTTACTAATTCTGTTTTTTGTTTTCTTAATAAATCAGCAAAAGAGTATTCTAATAATGTACTTAGTAATACAGCTACTGCTGATATAGCAGTAGCTGTATCAACTCCTATTGCTATAGCTACAGGAAATTTTTTATTATTATTT
Organism: Candidatus Lightella neohaematopini; assembly: GCA_025728395.1. Lineage (GTDB taxonomy): Bacteria > Pseudomonadota > Gammaproteobacteria > Enterobacterales > Enterobacteriaceae > Lightella > Lightella neohaematopini_E. The sequence continues at coordinate 28 of JAOBJR010000003.1, read as the reverse complement.
AATTTTCGCCATTTTTTGAAATCTAATG
>JAOBJR010000029.1 GCA_025728395.1 Candidatus Lightella neohaematopini | reverse complement strand
AAATTTTTGGTTAATTGGAAATTTAGCTAGATTACTAGGAGCTTTTTTTATAAGACGTAACTTTAAAAATAGTAAATTATATTCTATTGTTTTTCGTGAATATTTTAATCAATTATTAAGTAATGAAAATACTATAGAGTATTTTATTGAAGGTAGTAGATCACGTACTGGAAAATTACTAACACCTAAAACTGGTTTGTTAAGTATAATTATAAAATATGTACTAAATAATATACATAAGCCGATTACTATTATTCCAATACATATTAGTTATAAAAAAGTTATAGAAATAGATTATTATAATGCAGAAATAAATAATCATATAAATAAAAAAGGTTATATTTTATTTTTATTTGAACAAATAAAAAATATTTATAATATAAATACTACTTATATTAATTTTGGTCAACCTATAAATATAAATAAAATAATAAAGAAAACTTTTTATTTAAAAACTAATAAAAAATATGTTACAAAACTAGTAAATAATATTGCTTATAATATTATGAGTAAAATTAATAGTGCTGTAGTGATTAATATATCTGGTTTATGTCTTACAATTTTGTTAGATTCTAATAATTATACATTAACAAGAATACAATTATTTAAACAACTATTGTGTTATCTAAATTTATTAGATCGAGTTTCATACTTACCTGACTTAATAATTAAAAATTGTAGTAATAAAAAATATTGGCTAAAAAATTTTTTAGATAATAATAAAGATATTATTTATAATCGTGATACTCACTTAGTATCCTTAATTAAGGATAATATTTATAACGTAAAATATTATAAAAATAGTATACAACATGTGTTAATTCTTCCAGCATTAATTGCTAATATTATATATAATAATTCTGGTATTAAGAGAATAAAATTAATATATTTAATTGGTTATATTTATCCAATAATAAAATTAGATTTTTTTATTAATATTCATATATTGGAATTAAAACTATTAATTAATAAAATTATAAATGAGTTTATTAGACAACATTTATTATTAGATGATAATAATAAATTATTTTTAACTAAACATTATAAAATAATAAGATTATTAGCTAATAGTATTTATAAAGTGTTATTACGTTATATAATAATTTGTATACTGTTAATTAGTAATATCGAATTAAAATTTATAAATTTAATAAATAATTGGGATAAAATACAAAATAAGTTAAATATTACAAAAGATATATACAACATATTTGATAATATATCATTTAATAGCATTGTATTAATTTTTCGATCAGAATATCGTTATAAAAATAATATGAATCTTATTAAGATAAATA
>JAOBJR010000028.1 GCA_025728395.1 Candidatus Lightella neohaematopini | reverse complement strand
CCTGCTTCAGCTCTAAAACAAGGAGTACAAGCAACCATTTTTATTGGTAATTTATCTTCCTCAATAATTTCATTACGCATAATATTTATTAATGGTACCTCAGCTGTTGGTATTAGAGCATAAGACTTATCATTACTAATAGTTTTATTAGTAAAATGAGTATAAAATAAATCATTATTAAATTTCGGTAATTGACCAGCACCATATAATGATTCAAAATTTACTAAGTACGGTACATAATATTCTACATAATTATGTAATGTTGTATGTATTTCTAACATGAATTGAGATAATATTCTGTACAGACGAGCAATATTATTTTTCATTACTACAAATCTAGAACCAGTTATTTTAGCAGCTAATGAAAAATCTAAATCACCAATGTTTTTACCTAAATCAACATGATTTTTTAATAATTTATTACAATTAGTTTTATTTCCCCATTTTAGTATTTCTTTATTAAAATTTTTATTGTTTCCAACAGGAACATCATCATTAGTAATATTAGGTATTAACAACTCATAATTACGAATAGAATTTTTTAATAAATCTAATTCTATTTTAGTATCTTTTAGTTTTTTACGAATTTTAACAACTTCTTGACATAAAGAAGTAATATCTTCTCCATTAGATTTCATAACACTAATTTTTCTTGACTTATAATTTCTTTCTGCTTGTAATTTTTCTACTTTTAATTGTAAAACTTTCCTATATTTTTCTTGCTTTTTTAATGTTTTAATATCTAATTTAAACTGTCTACAATTTAATTTTTTAGCAGTTAAGTTTATTTTTTCCTTTAATAAATTTTTATCTAGCATAATTATATTTACTTTTAAATAAACGAATAATATTATAATCCAATAACTTAATTAATATAAATATATATAAATAGTACAATTGTATATTAATTTTATTTAATTAAAACTATTGGATTATAAATGATAATTTATTAAAATTAACATAATAATTTATTAATTAATTCATATTTTTAAATAAAAAATAAAATTTCATTAATTTTAAGGTAAAATTAAATTTTATAAAATATAAAAAATGAATAAAATTAAAATCAATGGTAATATAGTAGCATTAATTACTCCAATGGATAAATATGGTAGAATAGATGAGAGTAGTTTAAAAAATTTAATTGACTATCATTGTAATAACAAAACTAATGCATTATTAATTACTGGTACTACTGGTGAATTTTTTACTCTTGATCATGAAGAACGTAAACAATTATTATTATGGAC
>JAOBJR010000027.1 GCA_025728395.1 Candidatus Lightella neohaematopini | reverse complement strand
ATTTGCTCAAAACAATATTTTAGTAATTCAAAATTAAATATTTGGGGTGTTAATGCTTGCCATAATTTATTACGATTCAATGTATTATTAACTAACTTTATATTATTATTAGTATTAGCTATTTTTATAGTATTAATAATTGGAGTTGCTAAAATACCTCCTATAGTAGAATAATTAGTAATTAATAATAATTTATATAGATCATCTTGATGTAAACATGGACGAACAGCATCATGAATAAGAACCCATTTAGCATAATTAATGTATCTTAAAGCATTAATAACTGAGTAAAATCTAGATGTACCTCCATGAATAATAGTTAATTTATTATTTTTTGATAATGACAACTTATTAAAATAATAATCATTAGAGTTAATTACTATTATTATATTTTTTATACATTGTACTAATAATAGTTTATCAATAACATGTTCTAATATTGTTTTATTAGCAATAGTTAAATATTGTTTTGGAATATCAATATTCATTCTTTTACCGATACCAGCTGCTGCTACTATTGCAGTAATATCAGGAAATATTTTTTTATTTAACATTTAATAATATTTAGTTTTAGTCTAAAAAAAGAATAAATAAAAAATACTAAAAAGTTATATTTTTTAGTTAATATTATAATTATTTATTAGATTTAATTAAAATTAATTTAATATAATTAATAAATTACAAAACTTCTATTATAAATATTTATAATATTTATTTTAATTAATATATAATTAAATTATGATATCATAATTTAATAAGATTAGATAATTAAATTTAAGATTTATATGATAATTGGTATTGTAGGAGCTATAAAAGAAGAGATAATATTATTGTGTCAACAGTTAACTAATATTAAGAAGAGAATTATTGGTAAATGCGTAATATATTATGGTAATATTAGTACTATTAAGGTAGTAATAATTAAAACTGGTATAGGTAAAGTGTCTGCATCTTTAGGGACTACTATTTTAATAAATTGTTTTTTACCAAATTTGGTAATAAACATTGGATTAGCTGGTAGTTTAGTATCTTATATAAAAAAATATAATTTAGTCATTTCTCAATCTACATGTTATTATGATGTTAATGTAACAGCGTTTGGTTATAAAGTTGGGCAAATACCAAAACATCCATTAATGTTTAATACTCCTAAAAATATTTTATCTATAGTAAAATTATCTAGTAAAAAAGAAAAAAATAT
>JAOBJR010000026.1 GCA_025728395.1 Candidatus Lightella neohaematopini | reverse complement strand
CTATTATTGCGCAAAAACCAAAATTATCTCAATTTTTTTATAGAATGCGAATTAATATTTCTAAGGATCTTAATTGCTCAATAGATAACATTAATCTTAAAGCAACTACAACGAATGGAATACCTTTTGTTAATCATATTAATGCTATAGCATGTGTAGCTGTAGTATTATTAGTATAATATATAGATTATTTTAAAAATAAATTTAATATATTAAAATAATATATTATTAGATACTTTATAATATCTATAATAGTTAAATAGATTTTTAAATTATTATTTAACTACTAAAATAATTTATTAAGTTAAATTAATAATATTATAATTAATTGATATTATCAAATAATATTTATTTTAAATATTAAAATTATTAATATTTTTAATATAGTAATTTTATAATTATTTAAGGAATATAATGATTACTGATGATAATAAAAAAAAAGCATTAGCGATAGCTCTAACACAAATAGAAAAACAATTTGGTAAAGGATCTATTATGCGTTTAGGTGAAGACCGATCAATGGATATTGAAACAATTTCGACTGGTTCAATATCATTAGACGTTGCATTGGGTGGTGGTTTACCAATGGGGAGAATTATAGAAATTTATGGTCCAGAATCATCCGGTAAGACTACTTTAACTTTACAAATTATTTCTTCAGCACAAAATAATAATAAGATATGTGCTTTCATAGATGCTGAACATGCACTAGATCCAATATATGCAAAAAAATTAGGTGTTGATATAGATAATTTGTTATGTTCTCAACCAGATACTGGTGAACAAGCATTAGAAATATGTGATGCCTTAGTGAAATCAGGAGCTGTTGATGTTATTGTAATTGATTCAGTGGCAGCATTAGCACCAAAAGCAGAAATAGATGGAGAAATAGGTGATGCTCATATAGGATTAGCTGCGCGTATGATGAGTCAGGCTATGAGAAAATTAGCTAGTAATTTAAAACATGCAAATACGTTATTAATTTTTACTAATCAAATTCGTATGAAAATAGGAGCTATGTTTGGAAATACAGAAACTACTGCTGGTGGTAATGCATTAAAATTTTATGCTTCTGTCCGTTTGGATATTAGACGTATAGGTCCAGTAAAAGATGGTGAATTAGTTATTGGTAATGAAACACGTATTAAAGTAGTAAAAAACAAAATAGCAGCACCTTTTAAACAAGCTGAATTTCAA
>JAOBJR010000025.1 GCA_025728395.1 Candidatus Lightella neohaematopini | reverse complement strand
CTGGATTATTATATAGATGTAAATTATTAATTATTATATTGTTTGGTGGATAATGTATATTATATAATGCGTCTTGCAATGTAGTTAAATTATGAAAATAATTATTACTTGGTAATAATTCATCTAATAATATATTACTTTTTAAGTACTTTAATGCATGTAAAATTATTTTTCTAATTTTATTTTGACTAATACCTTTAATATTTGGATATATAGGTATAAATTTATTATTAATATAAAAATTATTGGTTAATAATTTATATTCTGGATTAATAATGGTAATACCATAACTAGTATATCTAGCTACTCCACTAAGTAGAATAGTTTTATTTATTAAATGATTAATATATCGTCTAATATTTTTAGCATTAAAGAAACATATTTTAATTTTACTACTACTATCATAAAAATAACAAACTAAGATTAATTTTCGACTAGTATTAATAATATAATTATTTTTAATTACACCTTTGATTGTAATTAATGTATTTAGTTTGATATCTTTAATTAGTGTAATTTTACTGTAGTTATAATACTTAATTGGTAAATAAAATAATATATCACATAAATTTTTAACACCTACTGACTGTAGTATATTAATAATTTTATTATTTACTTTTAATATAGTATTAGTTAATAAAAAATTACATAACGGGTACATTAAAATTTTTATTTATTTAATAAGTTAATAATATCAATTATATTAATTTTAATAAATATTAAACCTAATTAATATAATATTGTTGTCTTTAATTTCTAATATTACTCCATAATTATACCAAGCGCCAAGTATAATATGACAATAACTATTACGATGAATAATTATTTCTCTATGAATATGACCATGTATAATAATTGATGGTTTATATTTATTTATATTATGTAATAATTTATAATTATTAATATCAAAATTATTATGTGATTTATTTGTACTATGTGTTCTTATTATATTTTTTAATTTTTTTCTAATTTTAATAGGTAATTTTAAGAATAAGTATTTTATAAATTTACATCTAGTTAACCAAAAAAATAGTTTATAACTAACATCATTTATGCATAAATCGTCACCATGTAGTATTAATATTTTATTAGTTAAATAATTAAGTATTAATTTAGATGGTAATAATTTAATATTACAAAGATTAGCATAATTATTACCTAATAAAAAATCTCTATTACCATGAATTAGATAACA
>JAOBJR010000024.1 GCA_025728395.1 Candidatus Lightella neohaematopini | reverse complement strand
GGTAATTTTGCTAGGAAAAAAATCAGATATATAAATAAAAACAAACATTTTATATTAACAACATCACATCCATCACCATATTCTGCAAATTTAGGATTTTTTGGTTGTAAACACTTTGCTATAGCTAATAACATTCTCATTAAGCAAAATAGAAAACCAATAAATTGGATAATATAATTAAATTTATTAATTATATTATCATCTAGATACTGTAACTATAGCTGGTCGTATTAATCTTTTATTTAAAGTATAACCTTTTTGTACTACACAAATTACTTGATTAGGTTCATATTTACCAGATTTATCTATATTAATAGCTTGATGTATAGATGGATCAAATTGAACTAAGTTTTTATCTATTAAATCTAGTCCAAATTTACGCATAACACTAATTAAAGATTGTAAAGTTAATTCAATACCTTTTCTTGTAGAAGATAATGCATCGTCTTTATCTATTGTAATTAATGCTCTTTCAAGATTATCAATTACTGGTAGTAATTCAATCATAAAATTTTCTAAAGCAAATTTATGAGCTTTTTCTATATCTTGTATACTTCGACGACGAATATTTTCGATTTCAGCTTTTGCTCTTAACACATAATCACGTTCTTTTTGCTTTAATTCAACAATAGACAATTCTAGTTCATTTATACGTTGATCTCTAACATCTAATTTAGTAGATTGTTCTAAATTAGAATTATTTAAAGATTCTTGACTATTACTATTTTCTTGACTTTCTAAATCTTTCTGATCACGAGTAATTTGTTCTTTACTAATTTCCATTAGTTCTCCATTATCTATTAAAAATAAAAATCAGAAATATTAATGGGGATTAATAACAAATATTTCAAGTAAATTATATTAATACACATAAATAATAAGGATATATAATTATTATGACTAATAATTTCAACACAATAGGTATTATTGGTTATTCTTGTTGCAAAAAAATTCTTTTTGTATGTAAGAAATTATATTATTGGTTAGATAAAAATGGATATAATATCATAATAGACAGTAGAATTATTAATAATTTATCTATTGATAAAATAGATAACGGTAACATTAATTATATAGGTAAACAAGCAGATTTAGCTATCGTTGTTGGAGGTGATGGAAATATGTTAGG
>JAOBJR010000023.1 GCA_025728395.1 Candidatus Lightella neohaematopini | reverse complement strand
ACTACACGTTGTTTAATATTTTTTAAGGAAAGTAAAATATGGCAAAAATTACAGGTCAAGTAAAATGGTTTAATGAATCTAAAGGTTTTGGTTTTATTACTCCATCAGATGGTAGTAAGGATGTATTTGTACATTTTTCAGCAATTCAAGGTAATGGTTTTAAAACTTTATCTGAAGGACAAAATGTAGAATTTGAAATTCAAGATGGTCAGAAAGGACCGTCAGCAATTAATGTTACTACAATATAATTTATTTTTTTAAATTTGATAGTACATAAATGATATAATACAACCACTAATATTATATTATATTAATAATATGATAAGTGGTTGTGTTGTTTATAACACTACATAGATTAATAATTTAAATTTCAGAATATATTTAATTTAAAAATTATTAAAGTTTATACAAAATATTATTTAATTATAATTCAAAATCATTATTTATAATTAAACAAATTAAATATTAAATACATAAACATTACTTATAATTCATTAATTGATATTATATATGTTTACATATGTTTAAAAATAATAAGTATTCATTATTAATTAATACTTTAGCTACTACCGGTATAGTATACGGTGATATTGGAACTAGCCCATTGTATACTTTAAAAGAATGTTTTAATAATCAATACGGTACTGATATTGATTATATTACTGTATTTGGTTTTTTATCAATTATTTTTTGGTTATTAATTATAATAGTTTCTATTAAATATTTATTACTTGTTATGAGAGCTAATGATGCTGGTGAAGGAGGTATTTTAATACTAACTTTATTATCTACTAGAAATATTAGTAGTAAATATACTAATATATTAATAATACTAGGATTATTAGGAGGTAGTTTTTTTTATGGAGAAACTGTTATTACCCCAGCTATTTCTATAGTATCTGCCACTGAAGGATTACAAATTATTGCTCCGTTTTTTAATAAATTTATTACTCTAATAGCTATTATTATATTAACTATATTATTTGTATGTCAAAAATATGGTACTACTAGTATTAGTAAATTATTTACTCCAATCATGATAAGTTGGTTTTTAATAATAGGAATTTTAGGTATTATTGAAATTATCAAATTTCCAGAAATACTTACTGCATGTAATC
>JAOBJR010000022.1 GCA_025728395.1 Candidatus Lightella neohaematopini | reverse complement strand
TGTTTCCGCTCTTAGCCGTAGTGGATTAAATTTAGAAGGATTAGAAAATTTTATACAAACTGATGCTTCAATAAATAGAGGTAATTCTGGTGGTGCTTTAATTAATTTAGATGGTGAATTAGTTGGTATTAATACAGCAATTTTAGCACCTAATGGTGGTAATATTGGTATTGGATTTGCTATTCCTAGTAATATAGTAAAAAGTTTAAGTGAACAGTTAATTAAATATGGAGAAATTAGACGTGGTCAATTAGGTATAAAAGGAACAGAATTAACAGCTGATATAGCAAATGCCTTACAAATTAGTACTCAACATGGTGCTTTTGTTAGTGAAGTAATAGTAAACTCAGCAGCTTATAAAGCTGGTATTAAAGCAGGAGATATAATTATTTCAGTTAATGGTAGAAAAATTAAAAATTTTGCAGAATTAAGAGTAAAAATTAGTATTACTAATCCTGGAGATACTATCGTAATTGGTGTATTAAGAGATAATAAAATTAATAATATTTCTGTTACATTAGAAGATGGTAATGGTGGATATAATAACAATATAGAAGAAGTTAGCAATATACCTATTTTACAAGGAGCTATATTAAGTAATAATTATGGTAAAATAAAAGGTGTATTAGTTAATAATATAATAAAAAATTCTTCAGCATTTAATATTGGTTTGCAGAAAAACGACATAATAGTTGGCATTAATAAAGATAGTATTGATAATATCCAACAATTAAAAAAAATTTTAAGCAAAAAACTACCTGTTATAGTATTTCATATTATTAGAGGAAAAACAAATATGTTTTTGTTGGCTAGTTAATTAAATACTATTATCTAATTTATTATTAACTAGTTTAATATTTGCACCGATTAATTTTAATTTTTTTTCTATAGAATCATAACCTCTATATACATAATGTATATTATGTACAGTAGTAATTCCTTGAGCTATACAGCCAGCTAATATTAAGCTAATTGATGATCTTAAATCAGTAGCTATTACATCTGTTCCAAATAATTTTTTAACTCCATAACATAATACAGTATTACCTATTATTTTTGCTTTTGCTCCCATTTTAATTAATTCAATAATG
>JAOBJR010000021.1 GCA_025728395.1 Candidatus Lightella neohaematopini | reverse complement strand
AAATAGCTAAAGATAAAACTAAAAATGAATTATATAAACTAAAAATGATGTCACCTGTATCAGCAGAAGCTACTGTTGTAAGAAGTTATATAGACTGGATGTTAACAATTCCATGGAATAAGCGTAGTAAAATAAAAAAAGACTTATTTTTAGCTAAAAATATTTTAGATAATGATCATTATGGTTTAGATCAAGTAAAAGAATATATATTAGAATATTTAGCTGTACAAAATAGAAGTAATAAAGTAAATGGATTAATATTGTGTTTAATAGGACCACCAGGTGTGGGTAAAACTTCATTAGGTAAATCAATAGCAAAAGCTACTGGAAGAAAATATATACATATGTCTCTTGGAGGAATGAGAGATGAGGCTGAAATACGTGGCCATCGTAGAACATACATTGGATCCATGCCAGGAAAATTAATACAAAAAATCTCTAAGAGTAAAGTAATTAATCCTGTATTTTTATTAGACGAAATTGATAAAATATCTTTTGATATGAGAGGTGATCCGGCATCAGCTCTATTAGAAGCACTAGATCCAGAGCAAAATAAAGCATTTAATGATAATTATTTAGAAATTGATTATGATTTATCTCATGTTATGTTTATTGCAACCGCTAATTCTACCAATATAATACCACCTCTGTTAGATAGAATGGAAATAATTAAAATTTCTGGGTACTCTGAAGAAGAAAAACTTAATATTACAAAAAAATATTTAATACCTAAACAAATTAAAAAAAATGCTTTAAAAGATAAAGAATTATATATAGATGATAATGCAGTATTAAATATTATTAGATATTATACAAGAGAAGCAGGAGTTCGTAATCTAGAGCGAGAAATATCAAAAATATGTAGAAAAACAGTTAAATTAATATTAACAAATAATAATATTAATAATGTTAGTATTAATAGTAATAATTTAAGTAGTTTTATTGGTATAAAAAAATTTAATTTCAAATACAAAAATAATAAGGATGTAATAGGACAAGTAAATGGATTAGCTTGGACTGAAGCTGGGGGTGATTTATTAATTATTGAAACTATTTGTGTATCTGGTAATGGTAAATTAGTTT
>JAOBJR010000020.1 GCA_025728395.1 Candidatus Lightella neohaematopini | reverse complement strand
TAATTAATAATGATATAAAATTTATTGAAGATAATTGGGAACATCCAACATTAGGTGCTCACGGATTAGGTTGGGAAGTTTGGTATAATGGTATGGAGATAACACAAATTACATACTTACAAAAAATGGGTGGTTTAGAATGTAACCCGGTAATGGGGGAAATTACATATGGATTAGAACGTTTAGCTATGTGTGTACAAAAAGTGGATAATATTTATGATATAGTATGGAGTAATAATAAAAGAGGTACTTTATTTTACAAAGATATATTTTGCCAAAATGAAGTGGAAAATTGTAAATATTATTTCGAACATATTAATAAAAATTTTCTCTTACGATCCTTTATTTATTATGAAAAAGAAATAAATAAGTTAATGATTTTAAATAATCCATTAATATTACCATCATATGAATTAGTTATAAAGATTATACATATTTTTAATATATTAGATGCATCTAATATTATTTCTTCGTTAGAAAGACAAGATTTTATACTAAGAATTCGTAATTTGTCTAAAAAAATTGCTAAAACTTACTTAAAATATCGTAAAAATATTAATTTTCCTATGTGTAAGATAATAAACGTTAATAAATGATAACTAAAATGAATAATCTATTAATTGAAATAGGTACAGAAGATTTACCATCGAATATGTTAACTGTGTTAATCAATAAATTTACTAATAATATCTCTTTCGAATTAAATAAATTTAATATTAAGTACATAAAGATAATGAATTTTTTTTCTTCTAGAAGATTAGCAATTATAGTATTAATGAATATTTTTTCATTAAGAAATATAATAAGTAGTAAGTATTTTTTATTAATATATAAATTATCTAAAAATAAACATAATACTAATAATAATATCTCTAATTATATTAGTTGTATTTTATCCAATAAGTACAAATTGCGTAGTAAATGCTTTATAGCAAATATGTTATTTGCTATAGCAAATACAGCAATTAATAATATTAAAATACCGAATATGATGCGTTGGGGTAATAATAATATGCATTTTGTTCGTCCAGTAAATAATATTATTGTTTTATTAG
>JAOBJR010000002.1 GCA_025728395.1 Candidatus Lightella neohaematopini | reverse complement strand
GGTGCCAAATAAAGAAATTATTTATATTGCAAAAATATTAAATTTATCAATTAGTGAAATAGAATCAGTAGCAACATTTTATAGTAAAATATTCCGTAAACCAGTAGGTAAAAATATTATATATTATTGTGATAGTGCTGTATGTTATTTAAGTGGTTGTGATAGTATTAAAAAAAGTATTGAATTAATATTAAATATTAAATTAGGTCAAACTACTAAA
>JAOBJR010000019.1 GCA_025728395.1 Candidatus Lightella neohaematopini | reverse complement strand
ATTACCAACGATACAGAAGTAGTAAAAGATTTGTTTCTTACAGTAATATCATCAGTATTACGTAGTATAGCTTTAATTATTGCTATGTTAATAGCTATGTTTTTATTAAATTATCAGTTAGCTTGTGTTTCATTATTATTATTTCCGTTAGTATTTCTAGTAATGTGGTTATATCAACACTATTGTACTCCAATAGTTAGAAAATTACGTTCCTATGTGGCAAAAATTAATAGTTTCTTTAACGAAACTATTAGTGGTATGTTAATTATACAGCAATTTTGTCAACAAAAACGCTTTGCAAACAAATTAAAAAGAGCTAGTAACATTCATTTTAGATTACGAATGTTAACTCTAAAATTAGATGGTTATTTATTACGACCATTACTGAATTTACTTTTTTCTATGCTTTTATGTAGTATCTTACTTATTTTTAGTTTTAATAAACAAATAATTAGTGTTGGTATATTATATGCCTTTATTAATTATTTAAGTAGATTAAATGAACCATTAATAGAATTAACATCTCAACAATCTATTATTCAACAAGCTATAGTAGCAGGAGAACGTATATTTAAATTAATGGATAGTCCAATACAGAAATATGGACTAGATAACGAATTACTTAGTAATGGTAATATAGTTATAAAAAATTTAAATTTTTCATACAATAATAATATAAATATACTTAATAATATAAATATCATTATACCTGATAAATACTTTGTTGCTTTAGTTGGTCATACTGGTAGTGGTAAAAGTACTTTAGCTAACCTCATAATAGGTAACTATCCAATTAGTAAAAATACTATATTTTTAGATAATAGATCAATTGAAACTTTGACTCACAAAGTAATTCATAATGGTATACTAATGGTACAACAAGACCCAGTTATTATGGCTGATACAATATATGAAAATTTATCACTTGGTAATAATATTAAAGAGCATGATATATGGACTATACTAAAACAAATTAAATTAGCATCATTAGTACATTCTT
>JAOBJR010000018.1 GCA_025728395.1 Candidatus Lightella neohaematopini | reverse complement strand
CCTTATATAAGTAGAAGAGAAATAAATTATCTACCAAAAGAATTTCATTATGAACCAATAATTAGCTTATTATCTGGTAGTAGTAGTTTACGTATAATAGAAAAAATTATATCTTACTCAAGTAAATATTTGTGTAAAAATGGATTATTATTTTGTGAAATAGGAACAAACAAACATAAACTAATTAAACAATATCCAAAAATATTATTTAATTGGATTAAAATATATGATAGTAATATTTTTTATTTAACAAAAAGACAGTTATTATATTATAAAGACTATTTTAAAACTATTTGAATTTAATAAAATAAATAAAGTAATTTTACATATGGCTGGAAACAGTATTGGTCAATTATTTCGTGTAACTACTTTTGGTGAATCACATGGTACTTGTGTAGGAGCAGTAGTTGACGGAGTTCCTTCTGGAATTAATTTATGTGAAAAAGATTTACAGTATGATATAAATCGTAGAAGACCAGGAACATCTAAATTTGTTACCCCAAGAAAAGAATTAGATCATATAAAAATTTTATCTGGGGTTTTTAAAGGAAAAACTACTGGAGCTAGTATAGGACTATTGGTCATGAATAACGGATATAATTCTGATGATTACAAATATATAAAAAATATTTATAGACCTGGACATGCTGATTTTACTTATCATAAAAAATATAAATATTATGATTATAGGGGAGGTGGTAGAGCTTCAGCTAGAGAAACAGTTGTTAGAGTTGCTGCTGGAGCTATAGCTAAAAAATTTTTATTAAATTATCATAATATTATAATTAATGGATACTTAACTCAAATTGGTAATATAAAATTTAATGCACCAAATATGTTACATATAAAAAATAATAAATTTTATTGTCTAAACAAAAATAAAATATATAAACTTAATAAATTTTTAAATACATTAAAAAAATTAGGAAATTCAGTAGGTGCAAAAATAAAAATTATAGCAAAAAA
>JAOBJR010000017.1 GCA_025728395.1 Candidatus Lightella neohaematopini | reverse complement strand
ATTTATTAATTCCAAAAAATCCAACTATGTTATCTATAGAATTTGCTATAATTAGTACACATGATATCTTATTTATTGTTATGTTATTATTTATATGATATATATATTGTTCCTTTTGTGCTTTAACTACATCTAAAATTTCATTATCTAATGAAGCATAATACATACCAATTATTCCTTTTGTACTATTAAATTCCTTTACCATACTGGTAGCTAAATCACATTTTGATATTATTGCAGCTCTAGCTACTAAAGAAATATTAATACCAATTAAGTATGCTATATAAGATGATATTTGTTGTAATCTATAACTTTTATCAAACATTGATCCTAATTTAGTATGAAATGAAATATTTTTTAAATCAATTAAATAATCAATTAATTTTTTTTTACGATCTTGAATAAAAAAGAATTCGGCGTCTTTTAAGCGACTATTAATTACAGTATTATAATCCTTTATTATTATATGCCTGTTATTAGAAATAATATTAGTAGTTAGTATATAATATTTTGATAAAGTACCATCATTCTTATACATAGGAAAACATTTTTGCATATCTTGAATTATGTATATTAATATTTCTGATGGTAAAAAAAGAAATTTTGTTTTAAATGAACCAACTAGTAATTTTGGCCATTCTATTATTGCTGTAATTTCTTCTAATAATTTATAATTAATATTAACGTAACTATTTAATTTAGTTGTAATATTTTTTATTTGATTTAAAATAATATACTTACGTTTATTAAAATCAACTATTATTTTGTTATTCATTAATATTTTTGGATATTGATTAGCAAATTTTATACTAATATTATTTAACTCTATGAATTTATGACCATAGATAATATTACTACTATTAATACCAAATATTGTTCCATGAATTAAATAATTATCTAATAAAACAATAATATTATTTACTGGACGAACAAAATGCATATTATTATTACC
>JAOBJR010000016.1 GCA_025728395.1 Candidatus Lightella neohaematopini | reverse complement strand
GGTATAGATGGTAAAGAAGTATCAGTAATTTGGATAGGAAGAGATGATAATAAACCTACAACATTAACTGGTTCAAGTGGAGCATTAATGCTATATCAACATTATTTAGAAAAACAATCTCCAACAATATTACATCTTATTATCCCAAAAGGAATTAATTATATGTCAATTAATTGTAATAATAGTTTATTTTGTAATAGACAACATACTTATAAGGTGCCTATATGGGTAAAAAATAATGATCTTATTTCATAAATTAAGTAAGGATTATCATGAGTAATTTATTATTAACAAAAATTAATGTTACTAATGCAGCAATAAAAAAAATTAAGTCTATACTAAGTTATAAAAATAATATTGGTTATAATTTTAGAGTATTTGTAACTAATGGAGGTTGTAATGGGCTTAAATATGATTTTACTCTAGATAAAAATATTAATGACAACGACTATATATTAAAACAATCTAATATTTTAATTTTAATAGACAACAACAGTTTAAATTATTTAAATGGTGGATCAATAGATTATATAGAAAATATTAACAAATCTTATTTTTTTATTAAAAATATAAAATATAATAATAAATGTAACTGTGGAATGTCATTTAATTAAAATTACTTTTTATAAATTTAATAAAATATTTTTAGTTAGAATAAATAGGTTGTTTGTGTTTTTTATGGTATAATTAAATTCTATATTAGCCATGCTATTAGCATAATCTGAAACTTGTTTAATAGAAATAAATGGTATATTAAATCTATAACATACTTGAGCAATTGCAGTAGATTCCATATCAACTACAAGTGCTTTAGGGAATTTACTACGTATATCATTTAAAATGTCAATATTATTAATAAAGTTATCACCACTTACTATTAAACCAAAAAAAATATTTTTTTCTTTTTTACTAGATAATTTTACTATAGATAAAATATTTTTAGGAG
>JAOBJR010000015.1 GCA_025728395.1 Candidatus Lightella neohaematopini | reverse complement strand
AGTTGATCCAAAAGGTAATAATTATGATAAATATAAAGGTGCTAATATATTAACACCAAATATTTATGAATTTCAGAAAGCTATTGGTACCATCTGTTATAATAATGATGATATTGTATTTTACGGGCTAAATATTATTAAAAAATATAATTTATCAGCTTTATTAATTACTCGTGATAAGCATGGAGTTAGTTTAATACAACCAAATGATGATCCATTACATATCTCAGCAACACAAAATACAAACATACATAATGTAGTTGGGGCAGGTGATTTAATTATTAGTATTTTAGCTCTTTTATTATCTAGTAATGTTAATATTAAAGACTCATGTATATTATCTAATAAAGCTGCCGGGTTATTAGTCAGTAAGAATAATTATTTTAATATAGAATTAGAAGATTTTATTAGTTTAATTTAAAATAATAACTAGTATTTATATCTATTATATAAATAAATACTATAAATTTTATACTATTATAGTATTATAATTATTTTAAATTTATATAATAATTATTTATAATTATAGTTTTTATTAAAAATATCTTATGAATTATATACTTAATAGTTATTTTGGTAAACCAGTACAACGTGTAACAAACGCTATTAGTTCTTTTAAAGAAGGTAATGGCGTATTAGTTATTGATGACGAAGATCGTGAAAATGAAGGTGATATTATATTTTCTGCAGAAAATATAACTGTAGAACAAATGGCTTTTACTATACGTTATGGTAGTGGAATAGTTTGTTTGTGTTTAACAGAAGAAAGAAGAAAACAACTAGATTTAAATATGATGGTAAAAAATAATAATAGTCGTTATCAGACTGCATTTACAGTTACAATAGAAGCAGCTCATGGAGTAACTACTGGTGTTTCTGCAGCAGATAGAGTTACTACAATTAAAACTGCTATTAAAGATAATGCTAAACCATCTGATTTAAAT
>JAOBJR010000014.1 GCA_025728395.1 Candidatus Lightella neohaematopini | reverse complement strand
TGTGAAATTGTTAACGAAGATGGTACTATGGCGCGTACTCCAGATATTATAAATTTTGCTAATAAATTTAATATGCCAGTAATAACAATTAATGATTTAGTTAATTATCGTAAAAATAATACATAGAAATTTTATGGTTGCTTTATTAAGAATTATAATAATTTTACCTTATTTTATTTTTGTATGTATTTACGGTATTTTCTATTGTTTAATTAAATTTAAAAATAAAAATAATGTTATGTTAATTAGTAAATTATTTAATAAAATATCAATTTTATTAGGTGTGAAAATAAGAATATATCAATATAATAGATTAATTAATAACGATAATTGTGTATATATTGCTAATCACCAAAACATTTATGATATATTTATTGCTTCATGCGTTATACAAAATAATACTGTAACTATAGGAAAAAAAGAAATAATTTTTATTCCATTATTTGGAATATTATATTGGCTAAGTGGTAATATTTTTATTAATAGAAATATTAATTATCGTAGTTTTAATAATTTAAATAATATTATAAATATTATAAAAGAACGTAAAGTTTCAGTATTAATTTTTCCTGAGGGTACACGTAGTAATAGTAAAAAATTATTACCATTTAAAACTGGTGCTTTTTATATTGCTATGAGTAATAATATGTCTATTGTACCAATATGTATATCTAATACTAATAATATTAGGTTAAATCGTTGGAATAATGGTATTATTACTATTTATATTTTACCTAAAATAATAACTAGTAATTACAGAAATAAAAACTTACGAGAAATAACTAATCAGTGTTTTAAACAAATGAAAAATAAACTAACCAATATAAATAATATTAAAAAATATTAATTTATATTTGTATAATTATATTAGTTATAGGTGTACAAACACATGGTAAAATTTCATTTTTTTGGATAAAGATAGTTGGTGTTT
>JAOBJR010000013.1 GCA_025728395.1 Candidatus Lightella neohaematopini | reverse complement strand
GTTTAAGATTTGCAATTCGTGAAGGTGGTCGTACAGTTGGAGCTGGAGTAGTTACAAATATTATTTCTTAAAAATTATATTATTTACTAAAGTAAATATTAAGTACTTACTTTTATAAGTACCTATAGTAAATTAGGTACTTATATTTGGTATGTACAAATTTTTATTAGAATACTTAAATGCTTATAAAAATTAATATAGTAAACTTTCTTAAAAAACATATAAAGAAATTATTTATTACTACACTAATAGTATTAATTATATTTACGATATCTAGTTATTACAGTAGTTTATATATAACATCTATTACAATTATTGTTAGTATTACACTATTATATTTTTTAAGAAGAAATGATATACTAAAAATAGTAATGCAATCTTATAAAGAATTAAAACAAGTTAGCTGGCCTGGTTATAAGGATGCAATAAATATAACAATAATTATTACTATAGTAACAATTATAATGTCATTATTAATATGGGGACTAGACACATTATTAATTAATATTATTTCATTTATTACTAAATTAAAAATATAGTATGAATATGTCTATTACGAAAAATTGGTATGTAGTTCAAGTATTTTCTGGTTTCGAAAAAAAAGTATCTTTATCTATTAAAGAATATATTAAATTATATAAAATGGAACAATTATTTGGTGATGTTATAGTCCCTACAGAAGAGGTAGTAGAAATAAAACGTGGACAAAGACGTAAAAGTGAAAGAAAATTTTTTCCTGGATATATATTAGTACAAATGGTATTAAACAATGATAGTTGGTACTTGATTCGTAGTATACCAAAAGTTATGGGATTTGTAGGTGGACATTCTGACCGACCAACACCAATAAGTAATAAAGAAATTAAAATTATTACTGATAGACTACAAAAAGCAGG
>JAOBJR010000012.1 GCA_025728395.1 Candidatus Lightella neohaematopini | reverse complement strand
CAAAGATTATTAGATAATATTGGTCGAGTGAGTATTTTTAATAAAAGATTTAATGCTTATTATAAATAAATAGTATAAATATATTAAAATATTGTTGATAAAAAAATAATAATTGTATAATAAACATTATCTATTTAAATATTAATTATATTTAATGATTCAAAACCATAATATTTTAATATTATTGATAGATTTCTTGTTTTTTTAGTTAAACTAACACAATACGCTTTATCATATATAAATTTATTATTTTGGTTATAATTTATATTATTCTTTATAAAATTTAATACAAAATTGATAGTAATAATATTAGAATCAATAATAATTTTTTTCTTTAAAATATGTAGTAAATTTGATGTAAATAAACTAAAATGTGTACAACCTAGTATTATTGTATCTGGAGTATTTTCATTATTATTTTTCCATGTAGTAAGTATTTTATATAGTGGTAAATTTGATAAATAATAGCCTTGTAAGATTTTTTCTGCTAAATATACTAATTGCATAGAAGGTATTAGTGTAATTGTATATTTACAAGATAATTTATTTATTATACTACTTATATAAGTACTATAAATAGTGTTATTAGTAGCTAATAAACAAATATGATTATTTTTAGTAAGTTCTGTAGCTATTTGTATAGCTGGTAAAACTCCTATAATAGGATAATCTAATAATTTTCTTAATTTTAATAATGTTAAAATACTAGCTGTATTACAAGCTATAATAATTAAATCTATTTTGTTTAACTTGCAGATACTATTAACAATTTTTATTACTCTATTACTAATATAATTTTTGTTTTTATTACCGTAGGGAAAACCAATATTATCAAACACATAAAAATAATTAGAATAAGGAATAATTCTTTTTATTTGATTGTAAAATAATAAAC
>JAOBJR010000011.1 GCA_025728395.1 Candidatus Lightella neohaematopini | reverse complement strand
AATTTTGCTGAACAGGTAGAAAAATCTGGATTTATTTTTATTGGACCAAAATCTAATACTATAAGATTAATGGGTAATAAAATTCTTGCCATAAAAACTATGAGAAAAATGGGGATACAGTGTATTCTCGGATCAAGTCATTTATCATTAAATGATACAAAAAAAAATATTAATATAGCTAACAATATTGGTTATCCTTTAATAATTAAATCAGCATATGGTGGTGGTGGTCAAAATATGTATATTGTATATAATGATAAAGATTTAATTTCATCACTAAATTTTATAAAAACAGAAAAAAAAATTACTAATAGCCATTACTCAATTTATATTGAAAAATATCTAGATAATCCCAGACATATTGAAATACAAATTATGGCTGACAATTATGGTAATGTAGTTACTTTATATGAACGAGATTGTTCAATACAACGACGTTATCAAAAAATTATAGAAGAAGCTCCAGTATTTAATATTAATAGTAATTTACTAAAAAGTATTAGAGAAAAATGTATTGAAGTTTGTATCGCAATTAATTATAGAGGAGTAGGTACGTTTGAGTTTTTATATAAAGATAACGTATTCTATTTTATAGAAATGAATACTAGAATTCAAGTAGAGCATACAATAACTGAAATGATAACTGGTATAGATATAGTAAAAGAACAATTATTAATTGCACTTGGACAACCATTATCAATAAAACAAAATGATATTAATATTTTAGGTCATGCTATTGAATGTCGAATTAATGCAGAAGATTCTGATAAGTTTATACCTAGTGCTGGTAAAATTAATTATTTTCATCCCCCTGGAGGGTTAGGTGTACGTTGGGAATCTCATATCTATAATGGATATAAAGTTCCTATAT
>JAOBJR010000099.1 GCA_025728395.1 Candidatus Lightella neohaematopini | reverse complement strand
GATATTTTAATTTTTTCTTTTAGAGCAACTATAACTGCTGCTGTTATATTTAATGCATTATGATAACCAGGTATTATTGTTGATATATTTATATCAATACCATTTTTTTGTTTAATAATAAAAGATGTATGTACTTTATACTGACAATAATTTGTAATATGAAAATCTGCTTTTCTACTAAAACCATAAGTAATAATATTTTTTTTAATACCAAGATATATTTCTCTTATTGGTAAACTATCTATACATAATACTATATAACCATTTGTTGGAATTTTATTTAAAAAACTAATAAATGTTTGTTTTAAACAATTTAAATTACCATAAATACGTAGATGATCATTATCAATATTAGTAATTACACTAACCGTAGGATTTAAATTTACAAATGATTTACTACTTTCATCAGACTCAATAATAAAGTACTTACTATTACCTAAATATGAATATATTTTTGATGATACAGTCAATCCACCATTTATCACAGTAGGTTGTAAATTATTATCTTTAAGTATATTGTATATTAGAGCAGTAGTGGTAGTTTTACCATGAGTTCCAGCAATAATAATATTATAATAATTTTCCATTAATAATGATAATATTTTAATTCTACTAATAATAGGAATATTTAATTTTTTGGCAGCTAGTATTTCTGGATTATTATTATCAATAGCATTAGAAAATACTACTAAATTAACATTATTAATGTTATTTTTGTGATGATAAAAAGTTACATTTATTCCTAATTCTATTAATTGCTTAGTAATAATAGTAGAAGATATATCGGAACCACTAACCTTATAACCTTTTAATGTTAGAATTTTTGCTATACCACTCATTCCAACACCACCAATTCCTATTAAATGAATATTTTTAATGTAAGACAAATTTATCATAAATTAATATTTAATTATATTATTTATTTCTTTTACTATGCATTGTGTAGCATTATATGTTGCTATAGTTTGTGCACAACAAGCCATAGTAAATAATTTTTGTCTATTAATATTTAATAAAATATTAATTATTTTATCTGGGGTAAAATCTGTTTGTTTAACAATAATCGCAGCATTCACATTAACTAGTAAAGTTGCATTAAAATATTGCTGTTGATCTTTATGTATATATGGTATTAATATAGATGGTAATCCAACTACTGCTAATTCACTAATAGTTAATGCACCAGATCTACATATAACAATATCAGCCCATGAATATGCTAAAGCTATATTAGTTATAAACTCAGTTATTTTTACATTGTTTATATTTAACATATTATAAGTATACTTTACTAAATTAAAATATCCATGACCTACTTGATGCCATACAATAATTTTTCCTTTTAATACTTTTGTTACTATAGGAATAACTTTATTAAGAATACAAGCTCCTTGACTACCACCAAGTACTAAAACTCTTATTATACCAGTTCTATTTTTTAATCTAATTATTGGTTTAGGAATATTTAATATTTCTGATCTTATTGGGTTACCAACTACAGCAGCATTTTTAATAGTATTTGGAAATGCTTGAGTACATCTTTTTGCAAAGATACTAATTAATTTGTTAGCTTTTCCAACTACAGCATTTTGTTCATGTATAATAATAGGAATATTCATTATTTTTGCAGCAATTGCTGTAGGAATAGAAATATAGTTACCCATACATAATACAATACTTGGTTTCCAATAATATAAAATATTTTTTGTTTTTTTTATTGCTTTAAATATATCTAGAGCAAATAATATTTTTTTTATATATAAATTATTAAGATAAAAATTATTTATTTCTATAAATTTAATATTAATGCCAAATTTTGGAACAATAATTTTTTCCATTCTATTTAAACAACCAATCCAACTTACTTCCCAACCAATTGATTTGAAATATTGAGAAATTACTATACCAGGAAAGATATGACCACCAGTACCACCGGCTGCTATAACTAAACGTTTATTTTTATTAAGCATATATATAAAATTATTACTTATGTGTTTTACAATTATCAATTGTAATATTACTATTAATAACGAGATAATTAAATTTTTAATAAATTATTAATATAATAAATTTAATTAATATTTATAAATTTTTAAAATAAAAATTTAATATAAAGTTTTTGCTAAATTAGTGAATAATACTCCTCTTTCGATAAATGATTTAAATTGGTCTGTGCTAGCACATGCCGGTGATAATAATACTATATCATGTCTCTTAACATTAGAAATAATAATATGCATTAATTGATTTAATGTATTAGCTAATACTACTGTATTACATAATGATGCTATTTTATATTTATCTTTACCAAAACAGTAGACTAATATGTTACTATGATTTAACCATGGTAATAATGGAGAGAAATTAGCTGATTTACTATCTCCACCAAGAATTAAGTGTAATTTATTCTTAATAATAATACTTTTTAAAGCAGCTTTTGTACTACTAACATTAGTGGATTTTGAATCATTAATCCATTTAACATTATTACGTTCATGTATTATTTGAAACCTATGTTCTAGTCCACTAAAAGAACATAACGTATTAATACTAATATTACGAGAAATATGCAAAATATCTGCTATAGCCAATGCTATTAAAATATTGTAATAATTGTGTATTCCTTTAACTTTTAATTTATTACACGACAAAACTAAATTATTATTTACTACTATCCAGTTAGTATTATTATATAAATCTACTTTATAGTTTCCTAATTTACCAAATGTTATATGATAATTTTTATTATACTTTAATAACTTATTATAATATCTATTGTTAATAATACAATATTTAGCGTTGTAATATATTTTATACTTAATTGAACTGTACTCAATTAATTTTAAAGGATAACGATCCATATGATCTTCACTAATATTAGTTATAACAGCAATCATCGCATTTAAATTATAAGTAAATTCTAGTTGGAAACTAGATAATTCTATTACATATATGTGATAATAATTATCTAGTAATGATAATACTGGTATACCAATATTACCACCAATACCAACTAATAAGCCATTAGCTTGTATAATTTTACCTACTAAAGTAGTAACTGTACTTTTTCCATTAGAACCAGTAATAGCTATTATTGGTTTATTAACTTCATTAACAAATAATTCAATATCACTAACTATTTTAATATTTAAACTAATTAATTTTAGTAGTAATGAGTATTTTAATTTGAATCCAGGACTAATAACAATTAATTCAGCAGAAAATAACCATAATTCATTTATTGATCCTAAATGACATGGAATATAACTAGGTATTAGTTTACATAAATATTTGCGTGTATCAATAACTCTTGGAATAACTCCCTTTTTAAGAAAAAATTTAACGCATGACATTCCAGTAATACCTAAACCAATAATAACTATATTCTTATTTTTATAATTAATCATTATTATAGTATTTTAATTGCATTAAAGATAATATTAATAATATAAAACAAATTATCCATACACGTACTACAATTAATTGTTCTTTATAACCTTTTAATTCAAAATGATGATGAATCGGTGCCATAAGAAAAACTCTTTTTCCAATTATCTTAAAAAAGACAACTTGTATTATTACTGATATAGTTTCTACAAAAAATAATCCCCCCATAATTAATAATAAACTTTCTTGATGTATTAATATAGATATTAAGCCTATAATACCACCTAATGGTAATGATCCAACATCACCCATAAATAATTTAGCTGGATAACAATTAAACCACAGAAATCCTAAACTAACTCCAATTATTATTATACATAATACTACCAACTCACTAGATAAATTAATATAACTAATATTAAAATACTTACTTAATTTTAAGTTACTAGTAATAAATGATAAAACTAATAATCCAATACTAGTAAATATTATTGGTACAGTTACTAATCCATCCAATCCATCAGTAAGATTAACAGCATTACTTGTTCCAACTATTATTAAATAAGATAATATTACAAATATTAACCAGGAACAAATTTTAATATGTCCAATAAAGGGGATAACAATTAATAATTTATAACTTATAATGTTATTAATTAAAATACAAATAATAACTGCTATTGATAATAATGATTGCCAAAAATATTTTTTAATAGCACTTAATCCTTGTGTATTATTATAACGAATTTTATAATAATCATCCATAAATCCTATAATACTGTAACCAACAAGTAAAAATAATATGTATTGTATAAATACATTATTATAATCTACCCATAAAAATATAGATAATATAATTGTTATATTTATAATAATACCACCCATAGTTGGGGTATTATTTTTTTTTTTATGAGATTTAGGGTAGTAATGTCTTCCTACTTGCTTACAATTTAAGTTGACTAAAATAGGAAAAATTATATATCCAATGAATATAGTAATACTAAACGTAATTAATAAAATAATACATAATATGTATATATTTAATGTATTGATATGATAATAATAATTAATTAATCTTACTAACATAATATAGTATTAATAAGTATATTTACTATATAATTAGCTAAAGTATTATGTGATCCTTTAACTAATACAGTTATATTATTGTAATATAATATTAATTTTTTTACATATTTAATTAAATTGATTAAATCAAAGAAATGTTTATTATGACTAATATTTTTACCTAAAAAATAACTTAATTTACCTATTGTTAAAATTTCATTAATTTTAAAACTTTTTATTATTTTACCAACAAAATCATGATATAATATACTATTATCTCCTAATTCTAATATATCACTAATAATCATAACCTTATAACTATTAAATTTAGATAAAGTATTAGCGGCTAGTATCATAGAACTAACGTTAGCATTATAACTATCATCAATTAATAATTTATTTTTACTTAAAATAATAGGATATAATCTACTACTAATTGGTAATAATTGTGATATACCCTGAATTACTGCTGATAACGACGCACCAGCTAAAATAGCTAAGGCACTAGCTGCTACAATATTAGAAATATTATATATACCAAATAGTGGTATAGTTAGCTTACAATTACCAATTGGTGTATGTAAATAATAATCAATATTATTGTTATTAATTTTACTAATAGTAAAAAAATGTGCTGAATTTTTTTTATATAAAGAAAAATACCAAATTTTCTTGTTATAGAAAAATATTTTCCAATTTGGAATATCATGACTATTAAGATTAATAACACAATGATATATCGATTTTTCTAAAAATATTTCACTTTTAGCTTTTGATACTCCATAAATATCTTTAAATCCTCTTAGATGAGCAAAAGAAATATTATTAATTAATACTATTTCTGGTTTTACTAAACTATTAGTCCACATAATATCATTAAATTTATTAGCACCTAATTCAATAACAATAAAATTATGTTTTGAAGTTAATTTCAATAAAGTTATTGGTACTCCAATATCATTATTTTGATTACCAAAATTACATAATACATGACCACATTGTTTTAAAATACTAGTAGTAATTTCTTTTACTGATGTTTTACCAGAAGAACCAGTAATAGTTAATGCTTTTACTGAATATTGTTGTCTAACCCATAAGCTTAATTTTCCTAATGCTATTTTAGTATTAGAAACTATTAATTGAGGAATATTAATTTTATATTCATAACAAACTAAAATAGCTATTACACCATTATGAATTGCTTCTAATATAAAATTATGAGAATCAAAATTATTACCTTTTAAGGCAATAAACAAACATTTTTTGTTTTTTGTAATTTTTCTTGAATCAAGACTAATTGTAAATATTATATCATTGTTAACATTATTAATTAATTTAGCATTAGTTATTAATGCAATTTTAGACAAAGTAATTGGTAACATTTTATATTTTTAGTAAATTATTAACTACAAGTTTATCAGAATAGTAAAAGTAATTATTTTTAATAATTTGATAATTTTCATGACCTTTACCAGCAATAACAATTACATCTTTTTTATTAGCATTATTTATAGCATAATTAATTGCTTGGCTACGATCAAAAATAATTTTGATTGTTTTTTTTATATTATTCATACCAGATTTTATATCATTAATTATTGACAATAATGATTCATTACGTGGATTATCACTAGTAATAATACTTATATCAGCATAATTATTAGCAATATAACCCATTATTGCTCTTTTTTGTTTATCTCTTTCACCACCACAACCAAATATACACCATAATTTATTACTACAATAATTTCTACTAACTAATAATAATTTTTTAAGTGCTTCAGGATTATGAGCATAATCAATAATTATTATTGGATAATTTATTAAATTTATAATTTCCATTCTACCTACTATTGGTTTTAAGTATTTAGCAGTATTTATTAATTCTGATAATGGATAATTTAATGATAGTAGAGTAATTAATGCTAATAATATATTTATGACATTAAATTCACCAATTAATTTAGTAGTAATATCACCATTACCCCAAAAAGAACAAAATTTAATATTAGTATTATTAATAGTGTACGATATATTATTAGCATATAACCAGTAATTGTTATAATAATCAGATAATTTTTTACTTATTGATACTACTGAAACATTAGATATTTTTCTTGCCCAAATTGCTCCAATAGAGTCATCGATATTTATGATATTATGATGTATATTAAATTTATTAAATAATTGCCACTTACTAAAAATATATTGTTTCATATTGCCATGATAATCTAAATGATCGTGACTAATATTACTAAGTATTGCAGCGTTAAAATGTAAATCATCTATTCTGTTTTGTACAATTCCGTGAGAAGAAATTTCTATTGTTACAAATTTTACTCTACTTGAAACAAAATTTAATAACTGTCTTTGAATATCTATTGGTGATACTGTAGTATTATATGTTGGTGATAAATAATTATTTTTAATTATACCATTACCAATAGTACTCATAACTGCACTATTTTCTCCTAACAAATACACCCATTGTGATACTAAATTAGTAATAGTAGTTTTACCATTAGTTCCAGTAACACCAACTAATTTAATTTTCTTTGATGGGTGATTAAAAAATCTTCCAGCTAATGCTGATAATCTTAATCTTAAATTTTTAAATAAAATAATTGGAATATTAGTATAATATCTTAAATTATTAATATAATTACTGCTAAATTCAACAATTATTGCTTGTGCTCCATTTCTAATAGCAATTGTAATATAATTAAAACCATGAGTATCATGACCACTAATAGCAATAAATAGACTACCGCTAACTACTAAATCACTATGTAATGCAATATCAGTAATATTATATTTAGATAAATCATAATTATTATCTAATACAATAATATCTTTAATCCATGGAGAAATTAAATTATATAGATTATAATTCATTGTAATACTTATAGTTATTAAATAAATTTTAATGTAAAATACATGACTACAAATGTACTAAATAATGTTTATTTCATATTTTATTTATTACTTAATTAATTTAACCAAATTAACATATTTTTTGAGCAATACGTAAGATAGCACTACGTGATCGTCTATTATTAATTATTTCATTTAATGACGGCTTAACTTTTTTTAAGAACTTAAATTTTTTATCCTTATTAATTTTTAACGTAAATTGTTGATTTATATTAAATGAATTTACGCTATTAATAGTAGTAATTGGTGATATAAAATTTTTTATTATTCTATCTTCTAATGAATGAAAACTAATAATAGATAAAATACCTTTAAATGATAATATATAAGATACGTAGTGTAGTAATAATTTAATTTCTTCTAATTCTTGATTGATAAACATGCGAATCGCACGAAAACTTTTAGTTGCTGGATGTTTTTTACTATATTTATTGATATTCTTATAGCTTCTAGTAATAATTTTTGATAAATCCATGGTACTTACTATATTATTATATTTTCTAAACTTACATATACTTTTACTGATATATTTTGCATAATATTCTTCACCTAAATTATATAATACTGAATAAATATCATTATACTTAGCATGATTTAACCAATACCCAGCAGTATAACCTATTTTATTATTCATACGCATATCTAATGGTCCATTTTTCATATAAGAAAAGCCTCTACTAGAATCATCTAATTGTATTGACGATATACCTAAATCTAACAACACTCCATCAATGTGTCCAAGCAAATTTAATTGTTTTACATATTTTATCATATTAGAAAAATTATCATAAATAATACAACATCTGTTATCTAAAATATTATGAGCAATTTTTATTGCTAACGGATCACGATCTATTACTATTAGTTTACCATTTTTGTCTAGCTTAGATAATATTAATTTAGCATGTCCTCCAGAACCAAAAGTAGCATCTATATATATACCATTAGGTTTTATACGTAAACTATCTACAGCCTCATGTAATAATACTGTATTATGTTGATAATTATTAATCATAAATTCATTATATATTTTACAACAATCTTATTGCATCAATATAATATTTTATTTTAAAAAAAGATGCTATTCTATTTTACATTAGAAAATTTAACATTAAAACAAATAATTAATTTTATTGATGAAAAACATTTTATTTTGTATATTAAAAATATCACTCATAATATATTGCATATTTTCATATACATTATGTATAAAGGCAAAAATTCATAATAACAAATCTATTAATATCTACTCTGACATAATTAATATTTATCATAATAGATTAATAATTTTATTAGGACATGTCTTTTTACAGAAAGATAATAATACTATTTACTCAGATAAAATAACTTTAGAATATATAACATTGAAAAATAATAAAAACTTTTTAGTAAAAGTAACAGCTACTGGACATGTTATATTATTTAATAAAATAAATAAAATTATTGGAAATAAAATAAAATTATATTTTGATGTCTATAATACTTATATTAATAGTCGTTATAACATAATAAAAATTAAAAAAAATAATAATATATATGATACAATATATGATATTAATAATATATCTATAATTAATGGAAAATTATATTTATGTCCCATAAGTTATAATAACAATATTATTATTTATGGATCAAAAATAATTTATAATTCTTACAATAAAATTGTCAAAATATGGCATGCTAAACTTAAATTAAATAATATATCTATGTTTTATAGTCCATATTTGTCATTTGTCTACAATAAATCATTATACTTTGGTATATTGCTACCAAGCATTAGCTATAATAAGGGAATAGAATTAGATATTCCTTATAGATTATTTAGTAATTTTCATTCTTATGAAATAATTATTATTCCTAGTATAAAGCAAGATATTTTTAGTTTAAAAAATAAATTTAATTATTTATATAAAAATTATCATGGATCATTAGAATTTTCTTTTATTCCTAATCAAAAAAAAATAAATAGTAATTTATGGTCATTATATTGGTTTAATACACTAAAAAAAAATAACTATCAATTAGATATTATCTACAATAAATATAATAATTATAATTTCATAAAATCATTAAATATTAGTAATTTTTTTAGTAATAAAATAATTAAAAAATATTATTTATTAGTAAATAATAAAAATATTAATAGCAATGTCCTATATGAAAAATCTTTAATAAAAAATAATAACTATAACACTAATTTATTTATTGATCTTTATTACCATAAAGATCTGTATAATAAATTAATTAATTTTACTATGTTAGAACAATTTAATAAATATAATATTGATAATAGTATATTGAAATACTTTTATAGTATACCTAGATTAAATTATTTAATTCCTACTAAATTAGGAATAATAAATTTATTTTTTAACTTAAATAATATATATAAAAATAAAAATATTAATTTAAATTATTATAATAAAATTAGTAATTTATTTCATAGTAAATATACTAGTATAATACCAGAAATAAATATTAATTGGCACACAATAATGAAATTATTTATTAATAATCATTATACACAACTTATTAAACCAATTATAGAATATCAATATAATGTATTAAATAATAATTTTAATTTTGATAATTTTTATCAAAAAAATTTCATTTTTTTTAATAATTTTAATAAAAATAAATTCTTCAATAACTACTTTTTTGAAGGATTTAAGACATTTATTTTTAATAAAAATATGGAAAAATTATATTTTTCATTAGGTAAAGTGCATTATATATCATCTAATCATAATAAATATAATAAAATAATAAATAATATTTGGTTTAATCAAAATATCACAAACTTTAAGAATAAACTATTTATTAATAGTAGTACGGAATTTATTAAAAATATAAATAATATTGTATTTAATAATACAAAGATTAAGTATAAATTTACAAATAAACGATTTTTAACTATAAATTATTATTATTTAAACTTAAAACATCTAAATTTAGATAAATTATTTCCTTTTTTTAAACATCAAATTGGAGTAAATTTTAACTGGATTATTAATAATAATTGGATTATTAGTAGTCAAAATAATTTTGATATAAAAAATAACAATATAGATAGTCAATTTTTTAATATAAAATATAAAAATTGTCATTTTAATTTTATTATTAAATATGAATATAAATTAACATGTAACAACATATCTAATAATTTAATTAAAAAAAATAATAATCATTTTTCTTTTAGTATTGGTATTAATAATTAATTTATAATAGATAATTAAAATTATGTACTTACTAATTAGTATGTTTATAAATCTAATATTAACTAGTTATATATATTCTGCACCAATTATGTTAGACAGAATAAATACTATTGTAAACAATAGTTTAATTCTAGATAGTGATATTAATAATAAATTACAATATGTATTAAGAAATAACAAATATACAATCTATAATAATTACGATTATTATATTGTGTATTATAGAATAATGTATATGTTAATAATTAATAATATAATTTTTTCTGAGAATATTATTAATAGTAAACAAATAGAAAATATGGTAAACAAGATTCTTGAAGATAAAAGTATAAGTGATATAAATTTTTTCACATCAAAGATGAAAATTGATTTTATCAAAAATAAAATTTATCAAATAATTTTAAATAAACAAATAAACGATTATATTATACAAAATATGATAGTACCAACACAAGAAGTTAACATTTTATCACAACAAATAGTAAATAAATATTTTTACAAAATTAAAGTTAAAGTAAGTTATTTTATAATTAATTTATTAAAATATACATCTAGTGATAAAATAAAAATAATAAAAATAATTAATAATTCCATTGATTATAGTAATAATTGTTTACACTTTAATAAATTAAAATATTTAATAAATAAAAAGTTAATTAGTATAAAAAAACATAGTAATAATAACTGGCAGTTAATAAATAATATACCATTATTGATAAAGCAACATATAAAAAAAATTTATAAAAATATACTAATTGGCCCAATTTGTGCAAAAAATACTATATACTTTCTTAAAGTAAACAATATTTATAAGTTAAATAAACATACTACAAATAATAAAATATATATCGTAAGATATATTATAATTAATCAAAAATACTTTAATAGTAATTTATTAATACATAATTTTAATAAAATTAAGAAACAAATTTTTAATAAAACTATTAGTTTTAATAGTATTATTAAAAAATTAATGTTAGACAACAATAATTTTTATAATACTGGTATATGGTTTAGTAATATCAATCGTATGCATCCAATAATAAAAAAAATAGTTTTAAATATAAATACTAGTAATATTAGTAATCCTATTAAAATAGGAAATAATTGGTATATTATACAATTATTAAATATTTGTAATAAACATAGTAGTTTTTTAAAAAAATATAGCTATTTAATAATTTTAAAACGTTATTTTTCAGAGATAGTAAGAATTTTTATTAACAAACAATATCATCAATCTTATATTGATTTTAACATTAATAACTATGAATAATTATAATATCATTATTACTACAGGTGAGCCTTCAGGGGTTGGACCAGATTTAATCATTCATTTAGCACAATATATATGGCCAGTAAATATTATTGCTTGTGCTGATCCTAATCTACTAATTAGTAGATCAAAAGAATTATCATTACCATTAAAAATATATAATTATTCACCTAACATAAAAAGGAAATATAGATCAATAGGTGAAATTTCAGTACTGCCAGTATATACTAAAAATAAAGTAATTACTGGTAAATTAGATGTAGATAATAGTAAGTATACTATTAATTCTTTAAAGAAAGCATGTAATTTTTGCCTATTGAATAATTCTTCAGCTCTTATTACTGGACCAGTAAATAAAGCGATTATTAATAATAGCGGAATTAATTTTACTGGTCATACTGAATTTTTATCAAAATTATGTCAAAAACCAGTTTTAATGATGTTTATGTATAAAAATATACGTATTGCTTTAGCAACAACTCATTTACCATTGAGTTGTGTATCAAAATTAATTACTAAAAAATTACTATATAATAGTATTATGATTCTACATAATTATTTAAAGTATGACTATAAAATTTATAATCCATGTATTTATGTATGTGGTTTAAATCCACATGCTGGAGAAAATGGATTTTTAGGAACTGAAGAAGTTAACATTATTAGCCCCCTAATTAATTATTTAAAAAATAATAATTATAATATTCACGGACCATTACCAGCAGATACAATTTTTCAAAGTAAATACTTAAATCATGCTGATGTTATATTAACTATGTATCATGATCAGTTACTTCCATTAGTAAAATATTGTTATTTTGATAAAGTAGTTAATATTACTTTAGGATTACCTTTTATTAGAACTTCGGTGTGTCATGGTACTGCGTTAGAAATAGCTGGATCCAATAAAATTAATATAAATAATATAAAAAATGTATTGCATACTACTATTAGTATAATGAAATTAAAATATAATTATGAGTTATAATAAATTATATAAAAAAAATTTTAAAAGAAAATTTGGTCAAGTATTTTTAAAAGATATTAACGTTATAAAAAATATTATTAATTTAATATGTCCAAAAATTAATCAAACAATTGTAGAAATTGGTCCAGGGACTGGAGCTATAACAAAAAAGTTAGTAAATTTAGTAAAATATTTATTTTTAATTGAAATAGATATAGATTTAGCTACAAAGCTAACTAATAAACTTAGTAATAATAATATTAATATTATATGCCAAAATGTTATTAACACTAATTTTTTTATACTAAGTAGACGAATAAATCAAAAATTAAGATTATTTGGTAATTTACCATATAATAATTGTATATCTATTATTTTTCACGTATTGAAATATATTAATGTAATTCATGATATACACTTTATGCTACAAAAAGAATTAGCTAATAGAATTATTGCTACACCAAATAGCAAAGAATATGGTAAATTAAGTGTTATTATGCAATATTATTATAATATGGTACCATTAATTAATATATCTCCAACGTCATTTTATCCAATACCAAAAGTTTATTCAACAGTAATTAAATTTATACCTCGTAATTATAAGATCAATATTAATTTAGATAAGCTAATATTAATTCTAAATCTAGCTTTTAATCAAAGACGCAAAAAAATTAAAAATAGTTTAAGAAAATTATTTTCTGTAAAAGATTTAGTAAAATATAATGTTGATCCATCATTAAGAGCTGATGAAATAACTATTGATCAATATTATTATTTAACAAATAAAGTTAATATTTAAATTTATGTCTATTTATTTTATTGGTGACATTCATGGTTGCTATGATGAATTATGTAAACTATTAGATATTATAAATTATGATGATAACAATGATCAATTATTATTAACTGGTGATTTAATTTTTAGAGGAGATAAATCATTAGAAGTACTAAAATTAATTTATAAATTAAAGAATACTAATATAGTACTAGGTAATCATGAATTAAATTTATTAGCATTATATAATGGTATTTTATTAAAAAATAGTATTTTTTCTATTACTAAAAATATGTTTTATTCATCTAAAATAGAAGAATTAATAAATTGGCTAAAATCTCAACCAATATTACTTTTTAATAAAATAAAAAAATTTATTGTTGTTCATGCAGGTATATTACCATTTTGGAGTACTAGAAAAATTATTAAATATTCTAAAGAAATTGAATTTCTATTAACAAGTAATTATTGTAAACACTTTCTTTATTTTTTATTTAAAAATATTCTTAATGAAGAACTTCTTGAACTATTTACTTTACGTAAATTAAAGTGTATTAAATTTAATATTAATGTATTTACACGTATTCGCTATTATTATAATTATTATCAACTAGATAATAAATATTTAGGTATTCCAATAAATAGACCTACATATTTAATTCCCTGGTTTAACAAAGTACAGATACTAAATAAATATAGTATTATTTTTGGTCACTGGTCAATATTAGCTGGTAAATACACTCCCAATAAAATCTATAACATAGATACTGGTTGTTGTTGGGGAAAGAAATTAACTGCATTATGTTGGGATAATAAAAAATATTATTATATAAATAAGAGTTAAATTTTTATTTTCTTTCTAAGATCTTAAAACAAAGATCAATATTATTAAAACATTGATATTTAGTAAAAATTGAATTCCAATTTTTTAAATTAAAATTAGGAAAAAATATATTACCATATACTAATAAGTCAATATATGTAATATATAATCTCTTTGTATATTCAAAAAATAATTTATATATTTGAGCGCCACCTATTACTAAATACTCATAATCATTATTTAATAGTAACAAAACTTCTTGTACTGTATTTACTATACTTACTATATTAGAGTTAATATTTTTTATAGTATTAGTTAATATTATGTTGTGTCTATACGGTAGTATATAACCAATAGATTCATATGTATTACGTCCCATAATAATCGTTTTATGTAAAGTATGTTGTTTAAACCACAAACGATCTTGTGGTATATTCCAAGGAATAGTATTATTATTTCCAATCACCCAATTTTTAGCAATAGCTACAATCATACTAATCATTTAATCAATTTTTTTATTAGCAAAAATATTATTTATATTGAATAAACCAGTTTTATAATTTGTAATCCACTTTGCAGCCCTAATAGCACCAATAGCAAAAGATTTACGATGATATACTGTATGTTTAATTTCTATACATTCTAAATTATTTATAAACGTAATACTATGTTTACCGATAACATTACCTAATCTAATGGAGGCTAATTTTATGTCACTTATATTACTAAAATTTTTATTATTATTTATTGATATTAAGTTAAAAATACTTCTTGCTAGCATTGATGCTGTACCAGAAGGTATTTGTTTTTTATCACGATGATGTATATCAGTAATATGAATATCAGTAATATCACTAAATTTTTTAATGATGTTATTAAACAAATAATTAACTATTATATTAATTCCTATACTGAAATTCTCAGATAATGCAATACTAATTATTCTACTTTTTTTTTTATAATTTTTTTTTGTGCCTTACTAAAACCAGTAGTTCCAATTACTATATTTTTATTATATTTACAACATTTTTTAATATTTTCTATGCTAGCACTAGGATTAGTAAAATCTATTAATACATCAAACTTATTACTTACTAAATTAATATTATTAGTAGTTAATATACCTACTGGAGTAGGTAAGCAAACTAACTTACTTACATCAATATTATTATATTTTGAATAATTACTAACAATAGCAGCTCCTAATTTTACTTGATAATCATTTTGTAATATTAATTTAATTAAAGTTTTACCCATACGACCACTAGCTCCAGCTACTGCAATTCTTATATTTTTATCTATCATAGATTAAATCAATAAATAGTATTAATAAATTATATTTTAAGTACTTTTGGTAATTTAAATGATAATTTTTCTTTACTAAGAATTATTTCCTTAACAGTTATATTGCTATACTGTTTAATATATTTAATAAATTGTCTTATTAATAATTCTGGAGTTGACGCACTTGAAGTAATGCCAATTGTACCAACACCATTTAACCATTGATTTTTAAAGCATGAAAAATTATCAATCATGTAAGCTTTACTATATTTTTTAGCTATTTCTAGTAGTTTATTAGCGTTAGATGATATGTTAGAACCAAATATAATAACTAAATCAGTAATTCTAGCCAATTTATATACTGCTTGTTGTCTGTTATTAGTAGCATAACAAATATTATTTTTTCCTAGCTCTAAAATATTTGGAAATCTATTTTTTAATATATTTATTATTTTATACGTATTAAATATTGATAACGTAGTCTGTGTTAGAAAGCATAATTTATTACTATTTTTTACTTTTATGTGACTAGCATCATGCAGTGATTCTACTATATAAGGAGTAGCACTATCATATTGTCCAATAGTTCCTAATACCTCTTGATGTTGAGAATTACCAATAATAATTGTATCGATATTATTCTTATTAGCATAAGAAGCTTGATAATGTACTTTTTTAACTAATGGGCAAGTAGCATCAAATACAGTTAAATTACGTTTATGAGCATCATTAATTATATTTTTAGAAGCACCATGAGCTGAAATAACAAATATAGAACCTTTAGGAATATTATTGATATTTTCACTAATTACGACACCATTTTTTTTTAAAAAATTTACCACATAGTTATTATGTACTAATTCATGATTCATATAAATTGGTATTTTATGTATACTTAATATTCGATTAACAATATTAATTGCTCTAACAACACCAGCACAAAAGCCTCTAGGCTTTACTAATATAATATTCATAATAATAATTATTATTTAGTAACTAATATTTATTAATATTTTTATATTTCATATAAATATTATTAATTATAATAAAAATAACACCCAAAAATATATTAACATCAGCAATATTAAATATCGGTAAGTTTATATTTAAAATATTAATATTAATAAAATCTACTACAGCACCATATTTTATTCTATCATAAAAATTACCACAAGCACCACTAATAATTAGTGTATAAGCTATATCTAATAGTTTATTTTTATTAAAAAAATATAATTCTATAATTAAGAATAGTATTATACTAATAATTAGTATTGGTAATACGTATGAAATTAATATATTATTGGATAATAATCCAAATATAATTCCCTTATTAAAAATTAAAGTAAAACTTAAATAACTATTAACAATAATTTGTCTATTTAAATTATTAGTCATACATTGTTTACTAAACATATCTATACTAAATAGTAATATAGAAATTATTAATAAATATAATTTATACATTGATTAAACAAATTTTCTTATTTCTCCATTTCCAGTAATATTAGTTATACATCTATTACATATAGATGAGTACTTAATAGATAATCCAACACTATTATCATAGTGCCAACATCTTTGACATTTTTTATCTTTAGATTTAAAAATATTAATTTTTAATTTATTAATATTTTTTGATTTTATTGCATCATGATTAGCCTTATGATAAGGAAGAACTAATATTTTAGACACAATGAATACAAACTTTAGTTCATTATCTAATTTATTTAATTCTTGTAATAAGTTTGGTTCAGTGTATAAAATAATATTAGCTTCTAAGGAATCATTAATAATTTTATTAATTTTTGCTTGTTCGATAACTTTATTAACTTCATTACGAATCAATATTATCTTTTTCCAAAATTTATTATTTAGAATATTATTATTACTTAATGGTATTAATTGATCATATAATTCCTCAGTAAATATACTATTAGATCTATTACCAGGTAAAAATTGCCAAATTTCTTCAGCAGTAAATGATATAATAGGAGCTAACCAACGAACGATAGCCTCACTAATATGAAATAATGCTGTTTGGCAACTACGATGAGGAATACTATTATATTTAGTTATATACTGACGATCTTTTACTATTTCTAAATATAATGAACTCATTGTTATAGAACAAAAATATAATATTTGTTTAACAACGTTATGAAAACGATATTTGTCATATTCATACATAATATTAATTTGAGTTTGATATGCTTGACCTATTATCCATTTATCAATAGCAATCATATCATTATACATAACTATATTTAGTTTAGGATTAAATTTATGTAAATTAGATAATAAAAAGCGTATTGTATTACGAATACGTCTATAATTGTCAGCTGATTGTTTTATTACTTCTAAAGATATATGTATGTCATTAGAAAAATTAGTTGAAGCAATCCATAATCTTAATACATCAGCACCAAATTGATCTATTATTTTTTTAGGACTAATAATATTACCATCAGATTTAGACATTTTATTACCACTATCATTAATAACAAATCCATGTGTTAATACTTGTTGATATGGTGATTTTTGTTGTATAATAGTTGATAATATCAATGAAGACATGAACCATCCTCTACATTGATCTAAACCTTCTAAGCAAAGATTAGAAACACTATATCCTCTAAAATCTTTTCTATATTTTAGTACTGAATAAAAAGTTGCTCCAGAATCGAACCAAACATCTAAAATATCATTAACTTTATTGTACATGTTTGCATCTTTTCCTAAAAATAGTTTAATGTCTAAATTCCACCATATCTTAATACCATATTTTTTTATTAATTTAATAATACGGTGTATTAAATATATTGTATTTGGATGTAAATTACCTGTTTTTTTATGAATAAATAAAGGTATTGGTACACCCCATGTTCTTTGTCTGGAAATACACCAATCTGGTCTATTCATAATCATATCTTTAATATTTTTAAAATTAAAATTTGGTATCCATTTAACTTGTTCAACCTGTTTTATTAACTGTTGACGTAAATAATTCTTGTCCATACTAATAAACCATTGTTCTGTTGTACGAAATATAGTTGGTATTTTATGACGCCAACAATAAGGGTAATTGTGAGTTATATCTTCTTTATGAAATAAAGTATTATATTTCATTAGTAATTTTATTACCTTATTATTTAATATTGACCATTGTAAACCATAAAATTCTGGTAATATATTTTTTATACAATATTGTCCATGTATATCAACAATATTAGTTATTTCTAAATTATATTTTTTTCCTAAAATATAATCATCCATACCATGTCCAGGAGCGATATGTACTAAACCAGTACCCATATCATATTTAACATGATTAGATAAAACTATTGATACAAATAATGATAAAAACGGATGTTGTAATTTTAATTTTAGTAAATAATCACTATTAATAAAACGTAGTATTGTATAATTAGTAATATTCATAGTTAACATTAATTTAGGTAGTAATTTTTCTGCAATAATAATATTAATGTGATTATTTATATTAACAATAACATATTGTAAGTTATAATTAATAGCTATTGCCTGATTAGCTAACAAAGTCCACGGGTTAGTAGTCCAAATTAATAAAAACGTTGAATATGTATTATAGTAATTATTATCTAATAATTTATTTATTATATTAATATTTACTACTTTAAATTTTACATATATAGATTCTGAAATATGTGAGTTATATTCAATTTCTGCTTCTGCTAATGTAGAACAACATTCAGTACACCAATGAACTGGTTTTTTTCCTCTATACAAATAGTTATTTTTAATAATTTCTGCGAAAAGTTTTATAATATTTGCTTCGATACTATTATGGATTGTTAGATAAGAATTATCCCAATCGCCAATTATTCCTAATCTAATAAATTCTTTCTTTTGTTTTTTAACTTGTAATATAGCATATTTATAACAATAGGAATTAAATTCATTAATATTTTTATATTTATTATTTTTTTTTAATAACTGTTCTACTTTTAATTCTATTGGTAATCCATGACAATCCCAACCAGGAATATATGGTGCATCATAACCAATAAGATTTTTATACTTAATAATTATATCTTTTAGAACTTTATTTACTGCGTGTCCCATGTGTATAGGACCATTAGCATATGGTGGTCCATCATGTAATATAAAAATCTTTTTATTTCTTTTTATATTTCTAATAATTTTATATAAATTTTCATTGTACCATTTTTTTATTATTTCTGGCTCTTTTTTTGTTAAATCAGCTTTCATTCTAAAACCAGTCTTTGGTAAATTAATAGTATTTTTATAATTAATCATTATTATTTTATTTTCCTTAAAAAATTAAATATTATTTCTTATAAAATCACGTGTTTTTACTATATCAATAGATA
This sequence comes from Candidatus Lightella neohaematopini, assembly GCA_025728395.1. Classification (GTDB taxonomy): domain Bacteria; phylum Pseudomonadota; class Gammaproteobacteria; order Enterobacterales; family Enterobacteriaceae; genus Lightella; species Lightella neohaematopini_E. The sequence continues at coordinate 7,876 of JAOBJR010000099.1, read as the reverse complement.
TTTGTTGTTTTAATTTTTCTATTGAATTAAATTTTTTTTCTTTACGAATTTTTTTTAAAAGATAAACATCTATTATTCGACCATATAAATTAATATCTATGTCTAGTAAATGTACCTCTAATAGTTGTCTATAACCAAATATTGTTATTTTGCTACTAATATTAGCTACACCAAATACTGGATATAAAAAGATGTTATTTACTTTTACAATATATACACCACTAACTGGTAAAATTACTTTATTTAAAACTATATTGGCTGTAGGATAACCTATAATTCTACCTAATTTTTTATTAGATACTACAATACCAGAAATCCTATAAGGATGTCCTAATAAAAGTTTGGCTTCTTCTATTCTATCTTGTAACAATAAATTACGTATTTTAGTACTACTTATTCGTTCTCCATTATTAGTATATGTTGTAATTTGTATAATATTGAATTTAAATTTTTTTGCCATTTTTTGTAAAAATATATAATTTCCTTTTCTATTAAAACCAAAATGAAAGTCATCACCTATAACAATACATTTCATATTGATTTTTTTTACTAAAATATTTACAATAAACTTATAAGCATTAAACAAAGAAAATTTTTTATTAAAATTGATGCATAATATTTTATCTATATTAATCTCATAAAGATATTTTATTTTATTTCTTAAATTAGTTAATCTATAAGCTGTTTTATAAAAAAATTCTTGTGGCTGAGGTTCAAAAATAATCACTATATTAGGCAAATTATAGTATTTACTTTCTATTTTTAATTTTTCTATAATAACTTGATGTCCTCTATGAAAACCATCAAAATTACCTATAGTAACTACATGTTGACTATTACAATTTTTTATATTATGTATTCCTCTAATAAATTTTGTCATAAATTTATAACTTTTAAATTATTAATTTAGTATATTTAATATATTATATTATTACTATTAATAATTTAATATAAAATATAATAAAATATTTTGTGTTTTTAAAAATTGGAGGACAATTATTTTGGTCAATATTAAATCAAAGAAGAAGAATATTATAAAATCTAAAAAAAATCATGTTGCTAATATTAGTAAAAAATCAATGATACGTACTTTTATAAAAAAAACTAATAAAGCAATAATCAATCATGATAAAATAACAGCGAAAATATTATATTTACATCTACAATCGATTCTTGATCGTCAAGCTAAAAAGGGTGTAATTCATAAAAATAAAGCAGCTAGATATAAATCTAATATACTAAAAAAAATTAATAGTCTATAATATAAATAATATACTTTTTATTTTTAGGTTATTAAGTATTAATAATTTATTTACTTATTCTTTGTTAATATAATATATAGATATAATTTAATTAGTATCTAGTTAAATCATCAAAAAACTTTTTCACGCCATCAAAAAAACTTTTTGATCTTGGGCTATTTTTATGCCCACTAGGACCATCAAAACTATTACGTAGTTCTTTCATTAACTGAATTTGCTTATCATTTAGTCTAACTGGTGTTTCTACAACTATTTTACATATTAAATCCCCATTTATACCATTACGTATAGATTTAGCACCTTTTCCTCTCATTCTAAATAATTTACCTGTTTGAGTTTCAGCTGGTACTTTTAATTTTACTTTGCCATCAATAGTTGGTACTTCTATTTCACCACCAAGAGCAGCTATAGCAAAATTAATAGGTACGTCACAGTATAAGTTACTACCATCCCTACTAAATATAGGATGTTTATGAACTTTAACTTGTACATATAAATCATTAGATCTATTATTTACAGATAATCTTATATTATCTCCGTTATCAACTCCTGCAGGTAATTTAACTGATAAAGTTTTCAATCTTTCTACTTGACCACTACCATGACAAGTTATACAAACATTTTTAATAATTTTACTATTTCCATGACAGGTTGGACAGGTTTGTTGTATCATGAAAAATCCTTGTCTCATTTGTATTTGACCTTGTCCTTTACATGTAGAACAAATAGTAGCAGTAGTTCCTGGTTTAGCACCACTACCATAACATATATTACATCTTTCTAATATTGGAACGTTTATTTCACGTATTGTTCCTTTAACAGCTTCTTCTAAAGATAATTCTACTGTACATTTTATTGATTTATTACGATTAGAGTACTGTCTTTTGTTACTACTACCGAATATATCTCCAAAAACATCACCAAAAATATCACCAAAATCGGTGCTACCACCAGTATTAAAACTGTTTGCGTTATTATCAAAAGCAGAATGACCGTACTGATCATACATAGATCTCTTTTTTGGGTCAGCTAACACTTCATAAGCTTCTTTAATTTCTTTAAATTTAGATTCAGCTTGACTATTTCCTGGATTACGATCAGGATGAAATTTCATAGCTAAACGCTTATAAGCTTTTTTTATATCACGCTCACTTGCTTGTTTTGATATACCTAAAATACTATAATAGTCTAATTTACTCATACTTAGATAAGTACACTAGTTATGTTTTTAAAATAATTAATAAATTTAATTATTATTTTTTATCTTTCACTTCTTCAAATTCAGCATCAACTACATTGTCTTCATTTTTGTTAATATTTTCATTATTGTTAATATTACTATCTTTGTTATTACTATTTTTTATAATATCAAGTATCTTACTAGATACTGTTATTAATTCCTGTATCTTATTTTCTATATCTGATTTATTTTCGTTTTGTAAAGCAGTATTAAGATTTTTTATAGCGTTATCTATGGCTAATTTATCATCGGTATTAATTTTATCACCCAATTCTTTAATTTGTTTACGAGTACTATGTATTAAATGATCTGCTTGATTACGTATTTTAACTAATTCTTCAAATTTCTTGTCAGATTCTGCATTAGCCTCTGCTTCTTTTATCATGTTTTTTATTTCATTTTCATTTAATCCAGAAGATGCTTTAATAGTAATTGTTTGTTCTCTACCGCTATTTTTATCTTTAGCTGAAACATGTAAAATTCCATCAGCATCAATATCAAAAGTAACTTCTATTTGAGGAATACCTCTCATAGCTGGAGCAATACCATCTAAGTTAAATTGACCAAGTGATTTATTATCATTAGCACGTTTTCTTTCACCTTGTAGTACATGAATCGTGACAGCTGATTGATTATCTTCTGCTGTAGAAAAAATTTGACTATGTTTTGTTGGAATAGTTGTATTTTTAGGTATTAACGTAGTCATAACTCCACCCATAGTTTCAATACCTAAAGATAATGGTGTTACATCTAATAAAAGAACATCTTTAACATCACCAGATAATACTCCTCCTTGTACAGCAGCTCCAGTAGCTACTGCTTCATCAGGATTAACATCTTTACGAGGCTCTTTTGCAAAAAAATCTGAAACTTTTTTTTGTACTAAGGGCATTCGTGTTTGACCACCTACTAAAATAACATCTTTAATATTTGACACTGATAAATTAGCATCTTTTAAAGCTACTTTTACTGGTTCTAAAGTCTTATTTACTAATTCTTCAACTAGTGATTCTAACTTAGCTCTAGTAACTTTAATATTCATATGTTTCGGACCAGTAGAATCAGCAGTAATATAAGGAAGATTAACGTCAGTTTGTTGTGTAGCTGATAATTCAATTTTTGCTTTTTCTGCAGCTTCTTTTAATCTATGCATAGCTAATGGATCATTTCTTAAATCAACACCCTGATCTTTTTTAAATTCAAATACTAAATAATTAATTAACCTACTATCAAAATCCTCACCACCTAAATGTGTATCACCATTAGTAGCTAAAACTTCAAATGTTTTTTCACCATCAACATCATCTATTTCTATGATAGAAATATCAAAAGTACCACCACCTAAATCATAAACAGCAATAACACGATTTCCCGTTTCTTTATCTAAACCATAAGCTAATGCTGCTGCAGTTGGTTCATTAATAATTCTTTTTACATCTAATCCAGCAATACGACCAGCATCTTTAGTTGCTTGTCTTTGTGTATCATTAAAATATGCAGGTACAGTAATTACTGCTTCTTTAACAGATTCTCCTAAATAATCCTCTGCAGTTTTTTTCATTTTCTTCAGTATTTCAGCAGATATTTGAGGAGGAGCCATTTTTTGTCCCCTGACATCTAACCATGCATCACCATTATTAGATGGGATTATCTTATATGGCATAATATTAACATCTCTCTGTACTTCTTCATCATCAAAACGTCTACCTATTAATCGTTTTATAGCAAATAATGTATTTTGTGGATTAGTAACTGATTGACGTTTAGCTGGTTGGCCAACTAAAATTTCACCATCTTGCATATAAGCAATTACTGAAGGTGTAGTTCTATCACCCTCACTATTTTCTAAAACACGAGGTTTACCACTTTCAACGATAGCGACACAAGAATTAGTCGTACCTAAATCAATACCAATGATTTTTCCCATACTAAACATCTCCAATTAGTTTTTATTTTATTTTAAATATATTTAGAGATGTTATGTGTGGACAAAAACAGACTTTTCAAGTTTTTAAATTAAGTTGTTATTAAATATTTGCGTATCTAACTGGTTATTCCTGTTCTACAAGCTATAATAAATTACTGTAACGTATTATGATTTTGTCTATCCTTTGAGTATTACTAATAAAATAATATAGGAGGCTATATCTATAATCTTTTTTGCTTACTTATTAATTGTTATTTAGTAATATAGTTCCGGATAAATTAGGATTGTTTATATTTTTTATAATACAGTCTATGTTAAATTTTTTTGCTAAAAAAACAGAATTTAAATGCAATATTTTAAATTCAGGCTTGATTAAATTTAATAAATCATTATAGTAAATATATTTAAATAGTTTGGCTTTTGAAGAAAATTTTGGGTCTTGATCATATATACCATCAACATCTTTCCAAATTTCGCATTTTTTTGCTTTTAAACAAACGGCAAGTATAATTGCAGAATAATCTGAGCTATTTCTTCCTAACAATACTAATTCACAATATTTATTACCAGCTATAAAACCAGGCATTAATATTACGTTTGCATTTGGTATAATCATATTATTAATATTTCTTATGGATGTATTAATATCTACTACTGATTCTAAATAATTACCATTAGCTAAAATTTTCTTTGTAGGATCTATAATTGTAACATGAAAACCATAAACTTTAACTACTTTATCCATAATTAAAACTATTAATTTTTCACCCCAAGATATTATCTTAACAACATCACATTGTCTTAGTGTGTTAAGTTTTATTAATTCGATTACCATATTACTTAAGTTATTAAATTCATTAATTAATATTAAACATAGAACATCAAAGTTAATACCTATATTACTAGTTGATATTAATTTTATAATTTTGATAAATGTCCTCTTAACTACTAATAAATAATGGTTAACTAAGGATCTATTGCTCAAAGAATTAACCAACAATATTAAATAATTAGTTATTTTGTGTGGAGCAGACAATACAACACCAATTCTTTCAGTTTTGGCATTTCTAACAATAATATCTATTGCGTTTAGTATATTGTTATTAGTGTGAATTAATGATGAACCACCAAATTTTAATATTTTCATACCATAATTCACTAAATTCATATTGTTTGAAGTAAACAAAACTCACAAACAAGTTTATTTCTTAACTAAGAATTATACTCTTTTTTAAGTATGTTTAGTTGCTAATTATTAGAAAACAACTAAAGTTAAAATAATAACTACATTACTAAACTAATTAGTGACGCAAAAAATAAAAATCAAAATAAGCTAGTGATTAAATTGCCCAGACTTGGAATTGAACCAAGGACACAAGGATCTTCAGTCCTTTGCTCTACCAACTGAGCTATCTGGGCAAAATTAAATTTAAATAATTATGTATTAGAAATAATAATTAATCAAGTCAAAATTTTATTAATTAACAATATTACATTTATTACTGTTAGAGTAAATTGGTAAAATAAAAAGTACTATACTAATTGTAAACTTATAATTTTTGTTATATTTAGATAAGTATTTTATAAAAATTATAGGAACAGATTAAAATTATTTTTATTTATTGTAATACTTGAAGTTTTTTTAAATGCCCCCAAATCTATTTTTGTAAATGTTTAATTTAAAGCATTAACCAAAAAAATCGATAAAGACTTTCTTATGGGAGCTATCAATGAATATTCGTCCATTGCATGATCGCGTTATCGTCAAGCGTAAAGAAGTTGAGGCTAAGTCTGCAGGTGGTATTGTATTGACTGGTTCTGCAGCTGGGAAATCTACACGAGGTGAAGTGCTAGCTGTTGGACGTGGCCGTATTTTAGAAAATGGCGAAGTAAAAGCGTTAGATGTAAAAGTTGGTGATACTATAATTTTCAATGACGGTTATGGTGTTAAAGTAGAAAAGATTGATAATAGTGAGATATTAATTATGTCAGAAAGTGACATTCTTGCTGTTGTTGAAAATTAAATTTACTAAAATTATGTTACATGTATTTGAATTAAATTTAAGGAAATAAATATGGCGGCTAAAGATGTTAAATTTGGTAATGACGCTCGAGCAAAAATGCTTAAGGGAGTGAATGTTTTAGCTGATGCAGTTAAAGTTACTTTAGGACCAAAAGGTCGTAATGTTGTGTTAGATAAGTCTTTTGGTGCACCTATTATTACTAAAGATGGTGTTACTGTGGCACGTGAAATAGAATTAGAAGATAAATTCGAAAATATGGGTACACAGATGGTAAAGGAAGTTGCATCTAAAGCTAATGATACAGCTGGTGATGGTACAACTACAGCAACTGTTTTAGCTCAAGCTATAGTTAATGAAGGGTTAAAAGCTGTGGCTGCTGGAATGAATCCAATGGATCTCAAAAGAGGTATAGATAAAGCTGTAATTGCAGCAGTTGATGAATTAAAGAGATTATCTGTCCCTTGTTCTGATGCTAAAGCAATTGCTCAAGTTGGTACTATATCTGCTAATTCTGATGAGACTGTTGGTACTTTAATCGCTGAAGCTATGGCTAAAGTTGGTAAAGAAGGTGTAATTACTGTAGAAGAAGGATCAGGATTACAAGACGAGTTGGATGTCGTTGAAGGTATGCAATTTGATAGAGGATACTTATCACCTTATTTTGTGAATAAGCCAGATACTGGTACTATAGAATTAGAAAATCCTTTTATTTTGCTAGCTGATAAAAAGATATCAAATATCCGTGAAATGTTACCTATACTAGAAGCAGTTGCTAAAGCAAGTAAGCCATTATTAATTATTGCAGAAGATGTAGAAGGGGAAGCGTTAGCTACATTAGTAGTAAATACTATGAGAGGTATAGTAAAAGTAGCTGCTGTTAAGGCTCCTGGATTCGGTGATAGAAGAAAAGCTATGCTACATGATATAGCAATATTAACAGCTGGTACTGTTATTTCAGAAGAAATTGGTTTAGAATTAGAAAAAGCTTCTCTTGAAGATATGGGACAAGCAAAAAGAGTAGTTATTACTAAAGATACTACTACTATTATTGATGGAGTTGGTGATAAAGCTTCAATAAATAGTCGTGTTGCTCAAATTAATCAACAACGAGATGAAGCTACTTCTGATTATGACAGAGAAAAATTACAAGAACGAGTAGCTAAATTAGCTGGTGGTGTTGCAGTGATAAAAGTTGGAGCTGCTACAGAAGTTGAAATGAAAGAGAAAAAAGCACGTGTTGAAGATGCTCTACATGCTACCAGAGCTGCAGTTGAAGAAGGTGTTGTTGCTGGTGGTGGTGTTGCATTAATTCGGGTAGCTAATAGTATTGTTAACTTACGTGGTGAAAATGAAGATCAAAACGTAGGTATTAAAGTAGCTAGACGAGCTATGGAAGCACCTTTACGACAAATAGTTGCTAATG
>JAOBJR010000010.1 GCA_025728395.1 Candidatus Lightella neohaematopini | reverse complement strand
AAATATGATAAAAATTAAACATATAATTAAAACTATTAAATAATAAATTATAATATGTCTATTATACAATGTACATTATATTCATTAAAAAAAATTGCTAAATTTACTTATCAGGTACGTTTAAAATTAGTAAATAATATTACTTTCATAGCAGGACAATATTTATTTTTATTAATAAATAATAATAAATATCCATTTTCTTTAGCATCATCACCATTAAATAAAAACTTTATAGAATTACATATTGGATCATCAATATTTAATCAAAAAATAGTCGACATAATTAGTTATATATCATACAAAAAAAATATATTAGTAGATATACCTCATGGAAATGCATGGTTAAGAATGAATAATTATCCAATTATGTTAATAGTTGGAGGAACTGGCTTTTCTTATGCTCAGTCTATATTATTTACAATTTTTAAGCAGCAACCTAATAAAAAAATAATATTTTATTGGGGGGTAAAAAATGTTTATGATTTTTATAATTTAAATAAATTAAATTTAATTAATAATAAATTAAATAATATCTTGATTAAATTAATAGTAGAAAATCATAATAATATATGGAAAGATAAAACGGGAACAGTTTTAGACTTATTAAAACATTATAAAACCAATATAAAAAAATATGATTTATATATGGCTGGTCCATACAATATGATTATTAATATAATAAGATTTTTTAATATATATAAAAATATTGCTCCTAAAAATATTTTTAGCGATATTACTATTAGTAATAAAAAACCATAACTATTTTTACGACAAATCAACTTGACATAATAAAAAAACAGTGTAC
>JAOBJR010000001.1 GCA_025728395.1 Candidatus Lightella neohaematopini | reverse complement strand
GAGCTAAAGCGTTAGTAATTTGTACTGTTTCTGATCATGTTTTTAAAAAAACTAGTCTTAGTATATTAGAAAAACAAAATTCCTTTGATGATATGATTACTTTAGCGTTAGAATCTCTATTAATAATTTAAGTCAGGAGAGGTGCCAGAGATAGGTTTAATGGGGCGAATTCGAAATTCGCTAAGAATAAAAAACTATTCTTCCAGGGT